>NZ_JBFBGN010000149.1:0-15752 GCF_040684675.1 Streptomyces sp. NPDC089915
GTGGGACGGTACTTCACCACCACGTCCCATTGGAAGGCGTCGTTGCGCAGGACGGAACGCACCGCCAGCGCGAAGACCAGCAGCGCGGCGGCGGCGGAGGCCCCGCGCCCCCGCCCGCACGGCTTCCTCGTCCTGTCGGCGCTGCTCCTGGCGGCGGGGGCGCTCTCCGGCTACTGGCCGCTGCTCGGCGCGGGCGCGCTGCTGGCGTACGTGTCCCGGGTGCTCGGGCCGCTGGAGCGCAAGTGGGTGATCCTGGGCGTGCCCGCCGCGGTCTTCACCCTGGCGATGCTCTGGCTGTGGGGCCGCACCACGGGCCGCTGGGGCGAACCCCTCCCGAACGACCGGCTGGGCCCGGCCTTCCAGTCGATGTGGCCCGCCCTCGCCCGCACGGCGGGCGCCGTCCTGGCGGCCTACCTGACCTGGCGCAGCAGGCGGCGGTAGGCGCGTCCTCGCGGGGGGAGATGACGGAACCCCGCCGAATATCCCACCCGTCCATGGCCAAGGCTTGGCTCAAAAATGGGGCAAAGACTGACATTCCGCCAAATAACGCTATCCGATAAGCCAACCTCCGCTTACGCTCCCGCAGCTCGCTGGAGTCTCGGCACAATGGCGCTATGACCTCCCACATCCCCCCACGGCTCACCGTCGGATTCGACCTCGACATGACGCTCATCGACTCCCGCCCCGGCATCCACGCCGCCTGGTCGGCGCTCGCCGCGAAGACCGGTGCGCACATCGACGCCGACCTGGCCATCACCCGTCTCGGGCCCCCGCTGGAGGAGGAGCTCGCCTACTGGTTCCCCGAGGAGCAGATCCCCCCGATGCGGGACCTGTACCGGGAGCTGTACCCGACCTACGCCATCGAGCCGACGCCGGCGATGCGCGGCGCCCGCGAGGCGGTCAAGGCGGTGCAGGGGCTCGGCGGCCGGGCGATCGTCGTCACGGCGAAGAACGAGCCCAACGCCCGCCAGCACCTCGACCACCTCGGGATAGAGGCCGACGCGGTCATCGGCTGGCTCTGGGCCGAGGGCAAGGCCAAGGCGCTGCGCGAGTACGGCGCGCAGGTGTACGTCGGCGACCACATCGGCGACGTGCGCGGCGCCCGGACGGCCGGAGCCCTGTCCGTGGCGGTGGCGACCGGCCCGTGTACGGAGTCGGAGCTGCGCGAGGCGGGTGCCGACGTGGTGCTGGCGGACCTCACCGCGCTGCCGCAGTGGCTGGAGGAGTTCGCCCGCACCCTCGCGGCCTGAGTCCGGCCGGCCCCGGCCGGAAGGCGAGGGGGCGTCAGGCGGCCTGGGACGCCCGGGCCGCCCGGCGCTGGGCCGCCGCCGAGCGCAGCACGCCCGCGGCGGAGATCGCGAAGCCGACGCCCATGAGCATGCACACCGCCCACGCGTACGACGGGAACGGGTCGGTGCCCAGGAACAGCGGGGCCATCGTGGCGAGCGTGGCCACGGCGCCGACGATGAAGACGATGCCGCCGGCCTTGACCAGTCCGTCGCCGGGCCGGGCTTCGTCGGGCCGGGCTTCGTCGGGGTGAGGAGTAACAGTCACCCCACCAGGGTAGTTCCCTGGCCGAAGCGGTGGAGCGGGAAGGACCGGGGAACGTCTTGCCACCCGGACCAGGACCATTAGCCTGGAGGAGGCGGGTCGAAGGACCCGCTGTACTGCTATCCGGAGCCGTTCACATCGGCAAACCGGACCCGACGAGCACAAGGACAGAGGACGGACGTGCCTACCGGCAAGGTCAAGTGGTTCAACAGCGAGAAGGGCTTCGGCTTTCTCTCCCGTGACGACGGCGGCGACGTCTTCGTGCACTCGTCGGTGCTCCCCGATGGGGTCGACGCGCTCAAGCCCGGGCAGCGCGTCGAGTTCGGCGTCGTTGCGGGACAGCGCGGTGACCAGGCGCTTTCGGTAGTCGTGCTGGAGCCGACGCCTTCCGTGGCGGCCGCGCAGCGACGCAAGCCCGATGAGCTCGCCTCGATCGTGCAGGACCTGACGACCCTGCTGGAGAACATCACCCCGATGCTGGAGCGCGGCCGCTACCCCGACAAGGCGCACGGCTCGAAGATCGCCGGCCTGCTGCGCGCGGTGGCCGACCAGCTCGACGTCTGACCGTTCGCCCACGCGTACACCGGCGCCCCGAGGCCCTTCCGGGCCACGGGGCGCCGACGCGTGCGGCCCGCGGTTACGGGAAGCTCAGCGCGTCCGGGCCGATGGCCGGAACCAGACCCTCGGCCGCGGCCCTGGTCAGCAGCCCGCGCACGGCCGCGTAGCCGGCGTCGCCCAGGTCGGCGGTGAACTCGTTGACGTACAGCCCGATGTGCTGGTCGGCGACCTTCGGGTCCAGCTCCTGCGCGTGCGCCCGGACGTACGGCCGGGAGGCCTCGGGGTCCTCCCACGCCATCCGCACCGACGTACGGGCGGCCTCGGCCAGTGCCCGCAGCGTCTCCGCGCCCAGCGAGCGCTTGGCGATGATGGCGCCGAGCGGGATCGGCAGGCCGGTGGTGGACTCCCAGTGCTCGCCCATGTCGGCGAGGCAGTGCAGCCCGTACTCCTGATAGGTGAACCGGGCCTCGTGGATGACCAGTCCGGCGTCCACCCGCCCGTCGCGCACCGCGGGCATGATCTCGTGGAAGGGCAGTACGACGACCTCGCCGACCCCGTCGGGGAGCACGTCCGCCGCCCACAGCCGGAACAGCAGGTAGGCGGTGGAGCGTTCGCTCGGCACCGCGACCGTCCTCCCCGCCAGGTCCAGCCCCGGCTCGCGGGTCAGCACCAGCGGGCCGCAGCCGCGTCCCAGGGCACCGCCGCAGGGCAGCAGCGCGTACTCCTCCAGCACCCACGGCAGGACCGCGTACGACACCTTCAGCACGTCCAGCTCGCCGCGCTCGGCCATGCCGTTGGTGACGTCGATGTCGGCGAAGGTCACGTCGAGGGCGGGCGCCCCCGGGACGCGGCCGTGCGCCCACGCGTCGAAGACGAAGGTGTCGTTCGGGCAGGGCGAGTAGGCGATGTCCAGCGTGCTCAGGGGGGTGCGGTCGGGGGTGTGGTCAGCGGTCGCGGTCATGGCGTTCTCCCCAGGTGACGAGTACGGGTCCCAGCGCGCGGAACCCGTCGGCGAGGGCGGCCAGCGCCTCCCCGATCCGCCAGGCGGCCCGGTCGCGCGGCCCGACGGCGTTGGACACGGCGCGGATCTCCAGGACCGGCAGCCCGTGCGCGGCGGCCGCCTCCGCCACCCCGAAGCCCTCCATCGCCTCGGCCCCGGCGAGCGGGTGGCGGGCGGCGAGCTCGGCGGCGCGGGCGGCGCTGCCGGTGACGGTGGAGACGGTGAGGACGGGCGCGAGGAGCGCCCCGGTGGCCTCGGCGGCGCGTGCGGCCAGATCGGCGGGCGGAAGGTGCACGCTGCGGCCGAAGCCGAGCTCCCGCACGGGGACGAAGCCTTCGGGGGTCTCGGCCCCCAGGTCGGCGGCGACGAGCGCGTCGGCGACCACGAGCGAGCCGAGCGGGGCGGCGGGGGCGAACCCGCCGCCGATGCCGGCGGAGATGACGAGCGAGTAGTCGGCCAGCGCGAGCGCGGTGGCCGTGGCGGCCGCGGCGGCGGCCGGGCCGACACCGCCGACGAGCACGTCGGCGGCGAGGCCGGGCAGGTCCCGGCGGGTGATGAGGTACCCGCCGGGGAGGGCGCGCGGTTCAGGCGTGACCGGGTCCTGATGAGGGGTGAGGCCGGAGGCCGCGGAGTCGGCCTCCGCGGCCACCGCGGTCACGATCAACGCGCGCACGCTGCGCCGCCGCCGCTTACTTCTTCAGCTTGAGCTTGAAGGACCAGACGGCGAGGGGCTTGCCGTCCTCGCCGACCTGCACGAAGCCCAGCATCTTCGACTGGGGCGCCTCGCCCTGGCCGCCGGTCGCGAAGACGTCGGCGCCCGCGAAGCTGCGGTAGGTGTTCGCGGAGGGCTCGGTGATCGGCTGGCCGTCGAGGACCGCCTGCCACTTCTTGCCGTCCTCGACGATCTTCGGCTCGACACCGAGGCGCAGCGTGTCGCCGCGGCCGTACTCGATGGTCTTGGCGTCCTTCAGGCCGGTGAGGCACTCCTGGACCCTGTCCATGGAGAGGTCCTTGCCGCCGTCGGCGTGGCAGTCGGACTCGGCGGACACCGAAGAGCTGCCGACGGTCACGGTCGCGAGCGGCGTCGGCTTGTCGCAGGCGGACAGGAGGAGGAGGCCGGCGGACACGGCTCCGAGGGCCGCGACGCTGCGGCGGGCCCTACCCGGGAAAAGCGGTGCGGTCATGAGCCGAAGGCTATCGGGCCGCCGGTCCGCGCCGCCGCACGGGGGTCCTACGGCGGCGTTTCCCCGGGGCTCCGCCCCCGCACCCCCACGCCTCGACCGCCGGCGGGGCCGTACATGCGGGCCCGTTACGCCACGCGGGGGCTGGCGGAGCCGTGCTGGTGGCGGGTGGTGAGGAAGCCCCGCAGGGCCACCGCCGTGCCCAGGGCCACCACGGCGGCCGCCACCGACATGCCGAGGACGCCGTTCAGGGGGAGGGCGATGCCGATGCCGCCGCCCAGGACCCACGCCATCTGCAGCAGGGTCTCCGAGCGGGCGAAGGCCGAGGTGCGGACGGCCTCCGGGACGTCGCGCTGGATCATGGCGTCCAGGGAGAGCTTCGCCAGGGCCTGGCAGAAGCCGGCCGTGCCGGCCAGGACGGCCATGAAGGGGCCGCTGAACACCAGCGCCGCGAGGATCGCCACCCCCAGGGTGGCGGCCAGCACCGCGGCCACGATCGCCTCGGGGGCGCGGGCCCGCAGCCAGGCCCCGACCGCGGTGCCGCACGCGTTGCCCACGCCCGCCGCGACGCCCACGATGCCGAGGGAGACGGCCGCGCTCTGGCCGCCCAGCGGGTGCTCGCGCAGCAGGAACGCCAGGAAGAAGATCAGGAACCCGGACAGCGCCCGCATCGCCGCGTTCGCCAGCAGCCCGCACAGCACCGGACGGCTGACCGTGCGCAGCCCCGGCCGTTTCGAGTGCGCCTCGTGGGTGGAGAGGCGGGCCCGTCGCTCGCCCTTGGCGTCGTCCACCTTGTGCGGCAGCTGGAACGCCGCGAACGTCCCCCACACGAAGATCGCGCAGGCCCCGTACAGCGGCCACGGCGGCCCGAGCAGGTGCAGGGCGGCCCCGACCGGCGCGGCGGCGCCCGTCGCGAGGAGGCCCGCCAGGGTGACCCGGGAGTTCGCCTTGACGAGGGAGAACCCGTGCGGGAGGAGGCGCGGGACCACGGCGCTGCGCACGACTCCGTACGCCTTCGAGGCGACGAGGACGCCCAGCGCCGCCGGGTACAGCTCCAGCCCGCCGGTGGCCACCGCGCCCGACATCATCACCGCGAGGAGAGCCCGCGTCAGCATGGCGCCCGCCATCGCCGCCCGCCGTCCGTGCGGCAGCCGGTCCAGCAGGGGGCCGATCACGGGGGCCAGGAGGGTGAAGGGGGCCATGGTGATCGCCAGGTACAGGGCCACTCGTCCGCGTGCCTCGTCCGTGGGAACGGAGAAGAACACCGTCGAGGCGAGCGCGACCGTGATCATGACATCGCCGGCGCCGTTGATCGCGTGCAGTTCGATCAGCCGGCCGAGCCCCGATTCCCCGGCCCCGTGGGCGTGCGTGACGCGCCGGATCCCGCGCGCGGTACCGGTGAAAGGGAGGTGCAGGGCACGCCCGACCGCCCGGCCGGCCCGCCTGGCCGGTCCCGAGCCGTCGCGGGACGACCGTGCGGGAGCCACGTGGCCATAGTGCCCCAGACCGCCCGCCGGGACCCTCCCCGGCGTGTCGGGGTGCGGTCCGGGGGCGCCTCCGGGGTGCTCCGGGGAAGCTCGCGGGGTTGGTCCGGCTGCCGCGGATGTCCGCGAATCGGACCTCGCATGTGGGCCGAAGGCTTCGGAGGAGGTAGCGTGCGTAGCGCGCCACCGGCGGTTGCTCTTGGCCGCGCGCCTCTTCGCGATCCCGCAGAATGGATCTCATGGGGTGCGCCCGAGGCCGATCGGGGCGCGGACGTCGACGCGGCCCTCTGGTCCGCTCCGCCCGCGCTACGTACGGACGAGACCGACGGGTCGTTGTGGACGACAGTACGGACGGCGCACTCGTGAGACGGCGTAGGAGAGAACGAGACCTGTGAGTGCTGCGACGACGCGAAGCCGTACCCCGCGTACCCCCGCCCCCGACCGCCTGTGCGTCGAGGCCGTGGAGCTCGCCCGTGAGGCCGCCGAGGAGGCCGCCTACCCCGGGGTGGTGGGCGAGCACGTCTCCGCCGTAGCGGAGGGCGACCGGGTCGTCACGCACTTCTTCGAATGCAAGGAAGCGGGCTACCGGGGCTGGCGCTGGGCCGTCACCGTCACCCGCGCGTCACGCGCCAAGAACGTCACCCTCGACGAAACGGTGCTGCTGCCGGGTGACGACGCGCTGCTCGCGCCCGAGTGGGTGCCGTGGAGCGAGCGGCTGCGGCCGGGCGACATGGGCCCGGGCGACCTGCTCCCGACGGACGCGGACGACCTGCGGCTGGAGCCGGGCTACAGCGGCGAGGACGCGCCGCCGCCGAACTCGGCGGTCTCGGCGGAGCTCGCCGAGCTGGTGGAGGCCGAGGACGCCGACGTCACCGACCGGGCGGTGGTGCCCGCGCGCGGGTCGATCACGGCCGTGGCGGAAGAGCTCGGCATGCGGCGTGCGCGGGTGCTGTCCCGGTACGGGCTGCACACGGCGGCCGACCGCTGGGACGAGTCCTTCGGCGCCAAGACCCCCATGGCGCAGGCCGCGCCGGCCTCGTGCGTCTCCTGTGGCTTCCTGGTGGCCGTCGGGGGCTCGCTGGGGCAGGCCTTCGGGGTGTGCGCGAACGAGTTCGGGCCGGCGGACGGGCGGCTGGTGTCGCTGTCGTACGGGTGCGGTGGGCATTCGGAGGCGGCCGTGATGCCGAAGGCTCCGAGGCCGGCGGAGCCGGTGCTGGACTCCATGGCGATGGACGAGTTCCCGCTGCGGCCGGCCGCGCCGGCGGGCTCCGTCCCGGCGCCCGACGCCCCGTCGGAGGACCTGGGCCACTCGTAGCGGCCGCCGGGGGCTCTGCCCCCGGGGGTCCGCCCCGTACCCTCATGGCCATGGACATGGTGGGGATGACCGGCCGGGTGACCGGGGCCGTGGGGCCGGGGCTCGTCGGGGAGGTCATCGTGCACATCCGCGGTGGCGCCGAGCACTTCCTCGCTTACCCCGCCCCCGGCGAGCGCGCGCGCATCGAGGTGGGGGCCGTCGTCACCGTCGTGGAGTACCAGCCCCCGCGCACCGTCTACGTGATGGGCGTCTACGACGTCTGAGCGCGCCCTCGTATCAAGATGGCGACAAGAATGATCCAGCCACTTCTCCACCGGCCGTGACAGGCGCACACTCACCTGCGTCGGTGCCGAACGGCGCCGCGCTAAGGGGGCGTTGCCGATGGCTATCGGCGTCGTGGCGGGAGTGGTTCTCGCCGCAATCATTGCCTTGATCGGCCTGTTCAAGCTCATGTGGCGGGTGGCCGAACCGAACGAGGCGCTCGTCATCTCCGGGTCCACGCACAAGACCGAGGGCATCGGCGAGGGCATGGGCTTCCGGATCGTCACCGGACGCGGCACGCTCGTCCTGCCGGGCGTGCAGGCGGTGCGCAAGCTGTCGCTGGACCTCAACGAGACGCAGCTGAACGTGGACTGCGTGACCCACCAGGGCATCCCGCTGCGGGTCAAGGGCGTCGTGATCTTCAAGATCGGCGACGACTACGTCTCGATCGCCAACGCGGCCCGCCGCTTCCTCGACCAGCAGAAGATGATGCCCGAGCGCGTGCACATCGTCTTCGCCGGCCATCTGCGCTCCATCGTCGGCGGTCTGACGGTCGAGGACATGATCCGGGACCGGGAGAAGCTGACGGGGCAGACCCGGGCGGCCTGCGGTACCGAGATGGAGAAGCTCGGGCTGATCGTGGACTCGCTCCAGATCCACGAGATCGAGGACCCGACGGGGTACATCAAGAACCTCGCTATGCCGCACGCGGCCGCCGTCCAGCGGGACGCCCGCATCGCGCAGGCCGAGGCCAACCGGCTGGCGACGGAGGCCGAGCAGACGGCGTTCGCCCGGATGGCGGAGGCCACCCGGGACAGCGAGATCCTCCAGGCCGGCTACCAGGCCGAACGGGACAAGGCCGCGGCCACCGCCCGGCAGGCGGGCCCGCTGTCGGAGGCCGCCGCCCGCCAGGAGGTCGTCGTCCAGGAGACCCGGGTCGCGGAGCTGGAGGCGCACCGGCGGGAGCAGCAGCTCCAGGCGGACGTGCGCAAGCCCGCGGACGCGGCCGCGTACCAGACGAGGACGCTCGCCGAGGCGGAGCGCGACGCCCGCATCTCGGCGGCGCAGGCCAAGGCCAAGGAGACCGAGCTGGCGGCGGCCGCCGAGGCGACCCGGGTCAAGACGGCCGCGGCCGCCGAGGCCCAGGCCACCGAGGCGCGCGGGCACGCGGCGGCGACCGCGACCCGGGTCAGCGGTGAGGCGGAGGCGGCGGCCACCCAGGCCAAGGGCCTCGCGGCGGCCGAGTCGGCGCGGGCGAACGGTCTCGCGCAGGCGGAGGCGGCCAAGGCCAAGGGCCTGGCGGAGGCCGACGCGATCAAGGCGCGGGCCGCGGCCCTCGCGGAGAACCAGGAGGCGGTGGTCGCCCAGCAGCTCGCCGAGAACTGGCCGGCGATCGTGGAGGCGGGCGCGGGCGCCTTCGGCAACGTCGAGCACATGGTGCTGCTCAACGGGGCCGAGGGGATGTCGGAGATGTTCGCGAAGGCCCTGACGATGGGCGGTACGGGGCTGGGCGTGGCCCGTCAGCTGCTGGCGTCGATGGCGGTCCAGCAGAAGGGCGAGGGGGAGGGAGCGGCCTCTGCCGTCACCCCCGTGAACGGCAGAGGCCCCGGCCGGACGCAGATCCCGATCGACGAGGACCGGGCCTGACCGGCGGCGGGCACCGGCTGACGGCCGGAAACCGATCTTAGGCCGGTGCCGGCCGGCGGTATGTGCGTTGCGCGCAAGGATCGTTGACCTTGCGCGCAACGCGTTTGCGGCGCAGCTCCGTGGGGCTGGTGCCGTAGGCGCGGCGGAAGGCGCGGGTGAAGACGGCGGTGCTGCTGAAGCCCCAGCGGGAGGCGATGGAGTGCACCGGCCGGCCCCTCAGGTCCGGCCTCAGCAGGTCGGCCCGGGCGGCCGCGAGCCGGTGGCCGCGGATGGTGGCGGCGACGCCGGCGGGGCGGCCCTCGAAGAGCAGGTGCAGGCGGCGCAGGGAGATGTGGTGGCGGGCGGCCACGGCGCCGGGGGTCAGTTCCGGGTCGCCGAGGTTGTGCTCGATGTAGGTGTCGATCTGCCGCAGCAGGGCCTCCTCGCGGGCCTCGGCGGGGAGGTCGTCGTACACGTCGAGGCGTTCGGCGAGGCAGGCGGTGGCCAGGCCGAGGGCGGCCGAGCCGAGCCGGGCGAGTTCGCGTTCCCCGCAGCCGTGGGCGTGGGCGCCGATGCTGCCGAGGAACTGGGCGAGGGCCGCGCCGGTGCCGCGGGTGGCGGGGATCCGCTGGGCCAGCAGCCGGTCGACCCGTTCGGGGCGGAACGGGAGGGCGGTGCGGGGGAGTTGGAGCACCACCGTGCGGGGCGGCGTGGCGCCGGGCTCGTAGGGGTGGGCGGTGTCGCTGAGGACGAGGTCGCCGGTGACGAGGGCCAGCTGGTAGCGCTCGGGGTCGGGGGTGCGGGGGGTGGTGGACACGCGGACGGGGCCGAGGTCGAGGTAGTCCATGTCCCCCTGCCCTTCGCCGCGTTGCGCTCTGCATGGGCATGCCATGCGCTGTCGTGGGCTGTGACGCGGCTCCGCTCCCTGGTGGTTCCGGCCCGGGGTGCGGGTGCGGGTGCCGCTGCGCGGGGCGAGGTCCCCTACCCGCCCTTCGCCCGTTCCCCGGGGCTCCGCCCCGGACCCCGTTGCGCTCAAACGCCGCGCGGGCTGGTTATAGCCCCGCCGGCGTTTGAGGCGCGGGGGTCTGGGGGCGGAGCCCCCAGGGGGCGTCAGCCCCTCGGGCGGCGCCGCAGCAGTCGCTTGGCCGCGAGGACCAGCGCCGTGCCCGCCGCGAGGACCAGGGCGCCCTTCGTGAAGCTGCCGCCCTGAGAGGCCTCCGGGCCCTTGTCCGCGGCCGGTCCCGCCGCCGGCGGGGGAGTGGAGCCCGAGGGGGACGGGGTGGCGGCCGGGGTCACGGGGACGGCCA
Source organism: Streptomyces sp. NPDC089915 (assembly GCF_040684675.1). Taxonomy (NCBI): domain Bacteria; kingdom Bacillati; phylum Actinomycetota; class Actinomycetes; order Kitasatosporales; family Streptomycetaceae; genus Streptomyces; species Streptomyces sp. NPDC089915. Next base: position 10,284 of record NZ_JBFBGN010000149.1, read on the forward strand.
CGACCCGGCTGTTGGCCCCCTCCGCCCCGAACAGCAGCGTCCGCCCGTCCGGGGAGTACGTCACCGATTCCGCCTGCCCCTGCCAGGGCGCGTTCACCCGCTCGCCCTCACCCTGCGGCCGGCCGTCCTTCCACGGGTAGGTCCGCGCCGTGAAGTACCCGCGCAGCGTCAGCCGGGTGCCGTCCGGGGAGAAGGCCCCGTCCGTCACCCACGGCACCTCCGCGACCCGGCGGAAGACGTTGCGCCCGTCCGCCGACAGCTTCTCCGGGCCCTCGTACAGGCCGCCGCCCTTCTCGTTCTTGCTCGCGATGTACACCCGGCCCGTCACCGGATGCACCATCAGCGCCTCCGCGTTGCGCGGCCCGTCCGCGTACACCGCCGTGAACTGCTCGGCCTTGACGGTGGCGTCGGCCAGTTCCCTCGGCTCCGGGAAGCGGTAGATCCACACGTGGTCCCAGGTGCCGTCCCGGTTGTCGCCGATGTCGCCGACGTACAGGTTCCCGTCCGGGCCCAGCGAGATGGCCTCCACGTCGCGCGGGTTGCCGATGCCCGCCATGGTGATCCGGGCTACCGTCCTCCCCGTCGCCGAGTCCACCGCGTACACGTACGGGCCGTCGTCGCTGTCGTTGTGCGTCCAGTACACGCCGGGGTGGATCCGGCTGGCGGCCAGCCCGCTCGACTCCGTGATCCGCGGGTCGCTGATCGTGAACCCGGACGCGGTGGGCTCCGGGCTGCCGGTGGCCGGGGCGGCTCCGTTGGCCGCGGCGGTGCCCGGCAGCAGCAGGCCCAGGGCGAGAGCGGCGGGAACGGCGGCGGTCGGCACGGTCAGCAGGCGCATCCCCCCAGCCTGCCAGCAGGCGGGGCGCCGCGCCCCGCGCCCCGGGCCGCCTCCGGCGTGTCCGGCATCACAGGGGTTCCCGTCGTGCGATCCGCGATGATGACCGGATGCGTTTCATGTTCGTCGGCGACTCCATGACCATCGGACGCGCCGGCGACTACACCTGGCGCTACCGGATGTGGCAGCACCTGCGCGCCACCCTGGGCGACGGCTCCTTCGAGATAGTCGGCCCGCGCACCGCGCTCTACGACACCGGTGACTACGCCGACCCGTGCTTCCCGGAGCACGCCCGCCGCCATCTGGCCGGCTGGGGCGAGGGCTGGCAGCACATGGCCCCGCTGATCGGCCCCGCGGTCCGTGAGGGCCGTGCCGACGTCCTGCTGGTCTCCCTCGGCCTGATCGACCTCGGCTTCTACACCAACGCCGTCCAGACCGCCGCGAACGTCCGCGCCTTCGTCGAGGCCGCCCGCGAGGCCCGTCCGGGTGTCCGGATGGTGCTCCTGCCGGTCATCCCCAACGTCCGCGCCGAGGAGGACGCCCCCTTCGCCGTCGAGGTCGTCCGCTTCAACGAACTGCTCGCCAAGGCCGTCGCCGACCTCGCCGACGCCGCTTCGCCGATCCTGCTGGCCGCGCGCCCGGACGCGTACGACATCCACCGCGACACCTACGACGGCACGCACCCCAACGCCTCCGGTGAGCACCGCCTGGCCGGCGAGTTCGCGGCCGTCCTGCACCAGGCCTGGGGGATCGGCGGCCCCTACCGCCCGGCGGCCGACGCGTAACACGCCCGCATCGCGGGGGACTTGATTAGAGCGCACTCGAAGCAGTTGGCTTGGGCCCCATGAAGTACACGCAGCTCGGACGTACCGGCCTCAAGGTCAGCCGACTCGTACTCGGCACGATGAACTTCGGTCCGCAGACCGACGAACCCACCAGTCACGCCATCATGGACGCCGCGCTCGACGCGGGCGTCAACTTCTTCGACACCGCCAACGTCTACGGCTGGGGCCCGAACAAGGGCCGCACCGAGGAGATCATCGGCACCTGGTTCGCCCAGGGCGGCGGCCGCCGCGAGAAGACGGTCCTGGCCACCAAGGTTTACGGCTCGATGTCCCGCGAGGGCGAGACCTGGCCCAACTTCGACCGGCTCTCCGCCCTCAACATCCGCCGCGCCGTCGATGCCAGCCTCAAGCGGCTGCAGACCGACCACATCGACGTCTACCAGTTCCACCACGTCGACCGGCAGACCCCCTTCGAGGAGATCTGGCAGGCCGTCGAGGTCCTGATCCAGCAGGGCAAGATCCTCTACGCCGGCTCCTCCAACTTCCCCGGCTGGAAGATCGCCCAGGCCAACGAGACCGCCGCGCGCAACGGCCGTCTCGGGCTGGTCAGCGAGCAGTGCCTGTACAACCTCGCCGAGCGGCGCGCCGAGATGGAGGTCATCCCGGCCGCGCAGGAGTACGGGCTCGGCGTCATCCCCTGGTCCCCGCTGCACGGCGGGCTGCTGGGCGGCGCCATCCGCAAGCAGGCCGCGGGCGCGGCCGAGGGCCGCAGCGCCTCCGGCCGTACGGCGGACGCGCTCGCGGACAGCACGGTGCGGGCGCAGGTGCAGGCGTACGAGGACCTGCTCGACAAGCACGGCCTGGAGCCCGGCGACACGGCCCTGGCCTGGCTGCTGACCCGTCCGGGGGTCACGGGCCCGATCGTCGGCCCGCGCACGCCGGAGCAGCTCGCGTCCGCGCTGCGCGCGGTGGAGCTGGAGCTGTCGCAGGAGGTCCTGGCCGGACTGGACGAGATCTTCCCCGGCCCGGGCCCGTCGCCGGAGGCCTTCGCCTGGTAGGCGCGGGTACGGGGGTGGCCGCGGGTGGTGCTCTACTGGCCGACCGCGGCCGCCACGGCGACGACGACGAACATCAGCACGAGCACACCGGCCATGACACGGTTTCTGGTCTTCGGGTCCACCCGTCGAGACTAACGCGACGGCCCCGGGGCCCCGTGCCAGGGGCTGCGAGACTTCCGTCATGGTCACAGTCGACGACGTACGGCGGCTGGCGCTCGCGCTGCCGCGCACCGAGGAACACCTCATCCGCGACCGGGTGAAATTCCGGATAGGCCGGATCGTCTACCTCGCCCTCTCCCGGGACGAGACCGAGCTCGGCTTCGCCTTCCCCAAGGAGGAGCGGGCCGCGCTCGTCGCCGCCGAGCCGGAGAAGTTCCTCCTGCCGGGCGCCGGCGACATGCGCTACCACTGGGTGGAGGCGCGGATGGCGGCCCTCGACCCGGCGGAGCTGGCGGAGCTGGTCACCGAGGCCTGGCGGATGTGCGTACCGGCCAGGGTGGCCCGCGCCCATCTGGAGGGCGGCCTGCCGCCCGCGCCCGGGCTGGCCCGGCTGCGGGAGGCGGCGGAGGTGTTCGGGGCGTTCCCCGGGGTGGACCGCAGCTGGCTCGCGCTGCGCGCGGACACCGCGCCGGGGCTGGACCTGTCGGGTGCGGAGCACCGGGCGGCCCTGCACCGCTGGCTCAACGCCTGGGGCTGCCGGATCCGCTACCCGCGCGAGGGCGAGCCCGATCTGTTCGGGGAGGGGCTGGCCCGCTGGTGGTCCCGGCACGGGGCGCTGCCGGAGAGCCGGCTGGCGGCCCTGTCCGACCGGGAGATCGGCCGGCTGGCGGCGGCGTACGGGGAGCTGGCCGCGCTTCCCGTGGGGCGCCGCAGCCTCGGTCCGACGGCGGCCGCGAAGGCGCTGTTCGCGCTGCGGCCGGACACGGTGATGCCGTGGGACGCGGCGATCGCGCAGCGGCTGTGGGGTGCCCGGGACGAGGCGGCGTTCGCCCGGCACCTGACGACGGGCCGGGCCTGGGCGCGGGCCGCGCTCGCGGAGAGCGGCGGCCTGGACGAGGCCGCGCTGGCGGCGGAGCTGGGGCGGCCGGGGCTGCCGCTGGCGAAGCTGCTGGACGAGTACCTGTACGTGACGATCACCCACCAGAAGGGCTGAGGGCCCGCCCGGCGGTGCCGCCCCCGCGGGGCGGGGGCGGCACCGGGGCGGCGGCCGTGTGTCAGGCCTTGCCCTTGAGCTTGGAGACCAGCTCGTTGGTCAGCTTGGTCGCGCCCGCCAGACCCTTGTCGCCGTTGCCGCTGACCAGCACGGTCACCACGGAGTGGCCGACGCGTGCGGCCACCAGGGTGGTGCCGCCCATCCATTCGGGGTTGGTCTCGGTGATGACCCAGGCGCCGTCGCCCACACCGGCGAGGGGCTTCTCGGTGATGGTCACCTTGCCGTGGGTCTGCTCGTCGGTGTAGCTCGGGCAGGCCTTGGAGAGCATGCCGAGCGCGCCGAGGACGGTGGTGGAGGTGGTGCCCTGGTAGACGTCGACCTCCTGGGCGTACTCCTCGGAGGTGTTCTTGTTGATGTAGGCGTCCTGGGCGAAGGAGACGCCGTCGATGCCGGTGATGCCCGTCCACGCGGTCCCGCCGAGCTTGGTGCAGTCGGGGGTGGGCACCTCGGCGGTGACCGGCGGCCGGTAGCCGGGGCCGCTGTCGCGGGCGTCCGCGGGGTCGGCGGTGTAGCCGGCGGGGAAGAAGGCGGCGGGGGCGAGCGCGGACTTGAGCTGCATGCCCGTCAGGAGGCCCTTGTTGGGGCCGTCGGTGGCCGGCGCGCCGGCGGGTGCCGCGGGGGCGGCGGAGGCGGCGGCCTTGACGGCGGTCTTGACGGCCTCCTTGGGCATGAGGGAGCAGCCGGTGAGCGCGAGCGGCAGGACCGCGACGGCGAAGAGGGTGGCGACGGGAGATATCTGACGCACGGTGGGGTTCGACCTCGTTGTTCGGGCGTACTGCTGACTCCGGCCGGCCGTGCCCCCGGCCGTCCCCCGGCCCGCGCGGGGGAGCGCGGTGCGTCCGGTTCAGCGACAGGACTCGCGCATCACATCGGGCGGCCGTCCGCGCGGCAAGGGTTCAGCGGATCCTTTGCCTCCGGATGTGAAACCTTTTCCCAAAACCCTGGACGAGTGCCCGAATAGTGCTAATGGCCGGTCAGGGGCCATGCGTCGACGAGCTCGTAGCGCGGCTGCTCCCCGGGGACCCCGGAGACGGGCAGGTTGCTGCGGACCAGGCTGAGGGCGTCGACCCGCCAGGGCGTGCCCTCGAACCCGGCGAGGGCGTCCAGGCAGGGCCGCAGGTCCGCGCCGTCGTGCCGGGCGCGGGCGAGGGTGAGGTGGGGGGTGTAGCGGCGGTGCTGCTCCATGGGCACCCCGGCCCGGCGGGCGGCGGCGTCGGCCCGCTCGGCGAGCAGGCGCAGCGCGTCGAGCCCGCCGGCGGCGCCGATCCACAGGGCGCGGCGGCCGAAGTGGCCGGCGCCGTGCAGGCGGAGCGGGAAGGGCGCGGTGCGGGCCGCCGCCCGGGCGAGGCGGGCGTGCAGCTCGGGGAGGTGGTCGTCGGGGACCTCGCCCATGAAGGCGAGGGTGAAGTGCCAGCTCTCCTCACGGGCCCAGCGGAGGTCGTGCCCGCGCGGCACACCGTCGAGCGCGGTGCGTAGCTCGGCGATGGCGTCGGTGCCGGGCAACACGGCGGCGAACAGCCTCACCCTCCGAAGATAGCCGCTGCGCGGGGCCTCCCGGGGGCTCCGCCCCCGGACCCC
>NZ_JBFBGN010000150.1:0-15616 GCF_040684675.1 Streptomyces sp. NPDC089915
ATGTCCTGCGCCCCCCCCACCGCCGCCCCCCCCGCCCCCGCCCCGGGGGGGCGGGCCCCCCCCGGCACGGCCTGGGCGGGGGGGGGGGGGCGGGGCGGGGCCGGGGCCCGTCCGCGCCGGGGTCCGGGCGGGGCGGGCGCTCCGGCGGGCGGTGGCGGGTGTGGAGCGCCAGTGCCAGGCAGGCCGCCGTCGCGGCGACGGCGAGGGCGGCGGGGAGCCAGGCGTACGCGGTCCGCGCGACCGGTGCCTGGGCGGCCAGCAGGACCACCGCCGTCGCGGCGGCGGCCGCCAGCGCGGGTGCCGCCGCCGGCCGGCCGGGCGGGGCGGTGACCCCGCGCGTCCACGGGTCGGTGACGAGCAGGTAGGCGAGCAACAGGGCGGCGACGCAGACGACCAGCCAGAGGGCGGGGCAGGTGACCGCCGCGATCGCGATGGCGGCGGCCGGCAGGAGGGTCGTCCTGCGGCGGGCCACGACGGCCGGCCACCGCAGGGAGGTGTGGACGGGGCGCGCGTCGGCCATGGGAGCGGCCCACCACGCGGCGGCGGCCGCGGCCGCGATCGCCACCGCCCCGACCGGCGGCGAGGCCTCCAGGGCGGAGGGGGGATCGCAGGCGGCGACGACCAGGGCCGTGCCGAGCAGCCGGTCGGTGAGGCGCGAGGTGAGCCGCGTCCTGAGCGGGGCCGGCCGGGCGGGGGCGTCGGTCATCGGCTGCCTCCCTGGACGCGGGTCCGCAGCAGCGGCGCGAGGGCGAGGTCGAGGGTCTCGCCGGGCCGGTGGGCGATGACCGCGATGCCGCTCTCGACGAGGGAGAAGCGCATGGCGTCGCGGTCGGCCCGCCACAGCCGCAGCGCGAGCGCGCCCTCGGTGTCGCCGGGGTCCACCACCGGGTCACCGGTGGGGATCTCGACCACGACCACCGGGTTGGCCCGTCCGCGCACCTGGTGCAGGACGTCGAAGATCCGCCCGTCACTCAGCGGGGTGACGACGTACACGAGTGCCCCGGCGGGCAGCGCGGGCGGAGGGAGCGGGCCGAGGCCCTCCGAGCGGTGGCCGCGGTCCTTGCGGACCTCCAGTACGGTCTCGGCGATGCGGTGGAAGTACCCCTGGCCACTGCCCGGACGCAGCCAGCGGGTGGCCCCGCCGACCGATACGACGCCGACCCGGTCGTGGGTGCGCAGGTAGGCGCGGACCAGCCCGGCGGCGGCCCGGAAGGTCGCGTCGAGCGTCGAGGTGCCGGTGACCGGGTCGACCACGTCGGTGAGGACGTCCAGCAGCACCACGGTCTCGGCGGTGCGCTCGGCGGCGAAGCCGTGGACCTGGAGGGCGCCCCGGCGGGTGGTGGCGGGCCAGTGGATGCGGCGCTGCCGTTCGCCGCGCGCGTACGGGTGCACTCCGGTGACCTCGACCCCCTCGCCGCGCTGCGCGGAGGTGTGCTCGCCGAGGCGTTGGGGCAGCCGGACCGGGATGGGCGTGAGGCCCGCGTGCTCGGGCACGGGGAAGACGGAGATCTCGCCGAGGTCGGCCCGGACCGTGCGGCGGGCCAGGCCGCCCCGGTCGTAGAGGTCCACGTCGACCGTGCCGAGGCTCCAGCGGCCCCAGCGCCGTGCGGTCAGGGCGAGTTCGACGTGGTGCGGGCCCGCCTCGATCCGGTCGAGCCGGATCCCGTGGCCGAGGGTGACCCCCGGGTCCAGGCGCCCGGCCTCCCCCGCGTGGTCCACGGCGATCCGCACGGTCACCCGCTCGCCCTCGAAGCACCGGCGCGGCTCCACCTCCGCCTCGGCGGTCAGCCCGTCCGGGCGCGGCCCGCCGGGCAGCGCGAGGGCGAGCAGGACCAGGGGGGCGACGGCCAGGGCGAGGACCCAGGGGCGGCCGGTGACCAGCGCGGCGGCCAGGGCGACGACGGCCAGCGTGCCCAGCCGCAGCGCGCGTTCGCCGGGGCGCCGGCCGGCCGGGGGCGGGGGCGGGGGCTCGGAGCCGTCCCGGCGGCCTTCGAGGGCCCGCAGCACGGCGGCCGCCGCGCGGGCGGGCTCCGGCTCCGCCATGAGGCGGGCGGGCTCCGGCTCCGTCACGACACGGGCGGGCTCCGGCTCCGTCATGACGCGGCCGGCGCGCCCGGCAGGGTCCGCGGGGCGGGTACGGACCCGGTGATCTCGCGGATCACCTCGTCGGCGTCGATCCGGCGGACCCACAGTTCCGGCTTGAGGGTGATCCGGTGGGCGAGGGCGGGCACCGCCACGGACTTGACGTCCTCCGGGGTGACGTAGTCCCGCAGGTCCAGCACGGCCCGGGCGCGGGCCAGCTGTACGAGGGCCAGGCCGCCGCGCGGGGAGGCGCCGACCTGGACGTGCGGGTGGGCGCGGGTGGCGCCGACGAGTGCGACGGCGTAGTCGAGCAGGTCGTCGTCCACCTCGACGCGTTCCACGGCGGCCCGCATGGCCAGCACCTCGCCCGGTCCGCTGAGCGTGCGCAGGACGGCTTCGGGGGCGGCCCGGTCGACGCGTGCGCGCAGCATGCCGGCCTCTTCGGCGGGGGTGAGGTAGCCCATCCGCACGCGCAGCAGGAAGCGGTCGAGCTGGGCCTCCGGCAGGGTGTACGTGCCCTCGTACTCGATGGGGTTGGCGGTGGCCACGACCACGAAGGGGTCCGGCAGCGGGCGGGTGGTGCCGTCCACGGACACCTGGGACTCGGCCATCGCCTCCAGCAGGGCCGCCTGGGTCTTGGGCGGGGTGCGGTTGATCTCGTCGGCGAGCAGCAGGTGGGTGAAGACGGGGCCGGGCCGGAAGACCAGGTCGGCGGTCCGCTGGTCGTAGAACGGGGCGCCGGTGACGTCGGAGGGCAGCAGGTCGGGGGTGAACTGGACGCGGGAGAAGTCGAGTCCGAGGGTGGTGGCGAAGGAGCGGGCGAGCAGCGTCTTGCCGAGTCCGGGGAGGTCCTCGATGAGGACGTGGCCCCCGGCGAGGATGCCGAGCATGACCTGGGCGAGCGGTTCCGCCTTGCCCACCACGGCGGTGCGGATCTCGTCGAGCACGGCCGCGGCCCGCTCGCCCGCCTGTCGGGGCGTCAGGACGGCCTGGTCCGGGCTGGTTCGCGTGCTGGTCACGAGCGGATCCTCACGGGGGCGGGGGCGGATGGGGGTGTGGGGGCGGGCCGGGGTCCGGCGGCCGTCACAGGGTTTCCAGCCGGTCGAGCAGGGAGCGCAGGACGGCTTCGGGGAGGGTGGGCCGCGGGGCGGGCGTCCCGGGGTCGATCCAGGGCCACAGCTCGGTGCCGACCAGTGCCCGGGCCCGTTCCGCGTCGCGGTACATGGCCACGCCGTGCCGTTCGGCCAGCCGGGCCGCGAACAGCCGCTGGAGCTGGGGGCGCATGACGGTGCGCAGGTGTTCTCCGCCGTCGTCGGCGAGCGCGTCGGTCACGGTGCGCCGCCACCGGCCGAGCGCGGGGGCCCGGCCGCCCAGCACGCGCGTGGGCCTGCGCAGTCCGGTGTCCTGGGCGGCGCCGCCGGCGGCGTGGCGTCCCAGGGCGAGGGCGACGGCGGTGAGGAGCGCGGCTCCGGTGGCGGCCGCGGCGGCGCCGTCGGTGAGGGCGAGGAGCAGTTCGACGGCGAGGGCGAGGCCGGCCAGGACTGCCAGGGAGTGGCGGACCGAACCGGGTGTGCGCCACGCGGAGCCGGTCAGGGTGCGGATCCACCGGCCCGCCTTCATCCGGCACCGCCCCCGGCGCCGGCCCGGGGTTCCTCGGCCGGCGGGCGCAGGGCGTGGGCGAGTTCGGCGAGCGCGGCGGCCGCCCGGTCGCGGTGGCCGTCGTCCATCGGGTGGGTCGAGTAACGGGCCTCGCGGAACAGGGCGGTGAGCTCGGTGGCGGCCGCGGCCGCGGTCAGTCCGCCGTCGAGGGCCCGTTCCAGCAGGTCCTGTGGGCTGTCCGAGGCGCGCCGGGCCACGCCGGAGCCGGCGAGTGACTCCTCCATGGCGAGGTAGCAGGCGATGACGGCCGCGCGCACGTCGGTTCCGTCCCGCAGGGCGCGGCGCCCGGAGTCCACGGCGTGGGCCAGGTGTTCCCGTTCGCCGTCGGGATTGCCGGCGGCCGCCTCGGGGTCGGGCCCGGCCGGCCGGTTCAGGTGCCGCCACAGGAGCCGGGCGGCGAGGACGGCGGCCGCGGCGAGCAGGGCGAGGCCGAGCACGAGGAGGACGCGCGCCAGGACGGAGTGGGTGGCGTCGACGGGGGCGGCGGCCGGTGCGGGCGGTGCGGCGGGCACCGGGACCGGGCTCGTGGAGGGCGGCGGCGGTGCGGACCCCGGGCCGCCGTGGGCGGCTCCGCCGCCGATGTCGGGGGAACGGAACCGGTGCAGGGCCACGATGAGGAGGGGCAGGACCAGCGGCGCCGCCGTCAGCACGCGGCGCACCCCGTCGGCCAGCCGCTGTTCCACCGGGTCGAGCTCGTGGGCGGCCACCTGTCCGACGTACTTCGCGCGCAGTGCGAACCCGCCGAGGAGGGCGAGCACGGCGAGGCCGAGGACCAGTACGGGGTTGTGGCCGAGCGGGCCGCGGCCGTCGGCGAACAGTCCCGCGCCGGGGTTGAGCAGCAGCGCCCCCAGGACGGTCCCGCCGACGACGAACAAGACCAACGCCGCCCGCGCGGACCCTATGTGGCCGTGTGCGCGCTCCACCGGCGCCCCCTCCCCCGAGACCGGCAGCTTCGCACACCGGCCGCCGGTGATCAATGAGTTCAGGCCTCGGCCGCGCTAGCGCCGGGCCCGCAGGGTCTCCGCCTCGGGGGCGGCGGGCTGGGCGGGTACGCGGCCCAGTGGGGGCCGGGCCGGGGGTGCGGCCCGGATGTCGCGGATGCCGCGGCGCAGCGCGGCGCCCAGCCGTCGGCCCAGCGGGCGTTCGACGAGCCGGTGCAGGCTCCAGGCGAGCAGCAGCATGCAGGCGGTGGTGGCGAGGACCAGCGGTACGGGGGCGACGCGGCCCCGGAAGTGGTGGATGACCGTCATCCCCACGAGCATGTGGATCAGGTAGAGCGGGTAGCTGACCGCTCCGGCGTGCGGGAGCCAGCGCCAGCGGACGCCGTCCAGGGCGCCGAGCGCGAGGGCCGCCATCACGGCGAAGCCCAGCAGGATGATCACGTGGGCCGGCCACACGGGGGTCTGCCCGGCGGCGGCCCGGCCGAGGCTGGAGGTCATGCGGTCGCCGACGTAGTGCTGCGCGAGGAGGAACTGGACGCCGACGATGACCCACAGGACGGCGTTCGGCCGGAAGCGGCGCATCAGGTGGAAGGCGATGCCGGCGATGAAGTACGGGGCCGCGGACGGCATCGCGAAGAAGGACAGCAGTCCGTCGTCGACGGTCGGGGCCACCACCCCGGCCGCGGTCCAGATCCCGCAGAAGAGCACGCAGTTGCGGTAGGTCACCCCGCGCAGGACGACCAGGGCGAACAGCGCGTAGAACTTGAGCTCCACGAAGAGCGTCCAGTACGCGTCGTCGACGTGCGGGACCCCGAGGCCGCCCTGGAGCATCGACAGGTTCACCACGATGTCGGCGGGCCTTCCCGCCGGCCGCACCTCGGGCCAGGCCAGCAGCACCGCGGAGGTGAGGGCCACGGCCGCCCAGTAGGCGGGGAAGAGCCGGGCGACCCGGGAGACCGCGAAGTCGCCCAGGCCGCGGCCCCAGGCGCTCATGCAGATGACGAACCCGCTGACGAGGAAGAAGACCTCCACCCCGAGCCAGCCGTAGACGGCGAACCGCCGGGCCACCGGGAAGACGCCCTCGGTCGGCCCTCCCCAGGCGCTCGCCAGGACCGTGTAGTGGTAGAAGACCACGGCCAGCGCCGCCAGGACCCGTATGCCGTCGAGGACGGCCAGGCGGGGTGAGCCGTTCCCCGCTCCGCGCGTTCTCATCACTCGTCCGCCCCCTCGCCCGAACCGCCGTCCGATTACCGCCGGGTTAACTCCCGCGGAACTGTACAGCGCGCTCACAGACGTCCCACAGGGACGGCGGCCGGGCCTGACGGATGGTCAGGAGCGGGGCGAGACCTGGACGATGGCCTCGATCTCCACGAGCTGCTCGGGGACCGACATGTCGCTGACGCCGACGATGGTGTCCGTCGTGCGGTGGTTGCCCACGTACTCCTTGTGCAGCCTGGCGGCCGTGTCGAAGTTCTTGCGGAGGTCCTTGGTGAAGATCTTCATGCTGATGATCTGGCTGCGGGGGACCTTGTAGTGCGCGAGGACCTTGTCCAGGTTGTCGAACGCGGTGCGCACCTGGAGCTCGAAGTCGCCGGCGCCGACGAAGTTCCCGGCCGCGTCGTGGGACACCTGGCCCGAGATGTAGACGGTGTCCCCGGCCCGGATGCCCTGCGAGTACCCGTAGGACTCCTCCCACGGCACCCCGAACCCGAAGTGGTCCCAGCCACGGCGACCCAGGTCCTGCGCGCTGGCGCCCTGCAGACCCGTGACGGTGATCATCGCGGCCGCGATCGCGGCCACCACGGCGCCGATGCCGAACCTGCGCCTCGACTTGGTCATCCCTCTGTCCCTTCGTCCCGGTGAGCCTGGAGCCCCGACGCTGTCAGGGAGGAGGGGAGAACGCCTCGAACGGCGATCGCGTGGGGACCTCACGCCGGGATAATCGCGGGCGGCGCGCCCGCTCCTCTCGTAGCATCGGCGCGCACCCGACCTCCGAGCAGCACCAAGGACTCTGTGAACCACTCCGATCTCCACGCCGAGGCCGCCTCGATCGCGGCGGGCATGGCGGCCGCCGATCACGGCGCCCACGTCCAGCTGGCCCAGACCCGCCACCGCGCCGCGCTGGTCGCGGGCTGGGACATCGCGCCGGGCTCGACCGTCCTCGAACTGGGCTGCGGCCAGGGCGACATGACGGCCGTGCTCGCGGAGGCGGTCGGCCCCGGGGGGCGCGTGATCGCCGTCGACGTGGCCGACCCGTCCTACGGGGCGCCGGTCACGCTCGGGGATTCGGCCGAGCGGCTCACCGCGGGGCGGCTCGGGCCGCGCATCGACTTCCGCTTCGCCACCGACGTCCTCGACCCGTCGGTCGGCTTCCCCGAGGGCGCCTTCGACCACGTGGTGCTCGCGCACTGCGCCTGGTACTTCAGCTCGCTCGGCCGGCTGCGCGACACCCTGGCCCGGGTCCGGCCCTGGGCGCGGCGGCTCTGCTTCGCCGAGTGGGACCTGACGCCCGGGTCCGGCGACCGGCTGGCGCACCTCCTGGCCGTGCTGATCCAGGGGCAGGCCGAGGCCGCCGGATCGCGCGGCGAGGGGAACGTCCGCACGCCCTTCTCCCGTGAACGGCTGCTGCAGATCCTGCCCCGGGCCGGCTGGACGGCGCAGGCCTGCCGCCCGGTCGACACCGACGGGCTCCAGGACGGCGACTGGGAGGTCGCCGCCTGCCTGGAACTGCTCGCGGCTCCGGAGCGGCTGGCCGCGCTGAGCGAGCCGGTGCGCCAGCTCGTCCTGAGCCAGGCGGACGTACTGCGGGCGGTCGCCGAACCGCAGGGCAACCGCGCGCTCGCCGCGTACGCCCTCACCGCCCGCTGAGCGACGGCGGGCTGCGAGCGCGGGCCCGGCGGGCCCGTCGCGGTGGCCTTGCAGGCTCTTGACGTGCCGTTACCGGTGATGGGGAATTCCGTGGACTCTCATGGGGGTCCGTCTCACCGCCGTTCACCCGGCGGTCCACCGCCCGTCGCCTCGGGAGAGGAAGTTCGCCCCCATGGACCTGGACGTACCCGATTTCGGAATCCCTCAGAAGCTCGCCGCCCGGATGAGCATGGCCGAGCAGCACGAGTACCTGCGCGCGAGATTCACCCGGCGCGGGGCGCTGCGCGCCGGCGCGGTGACGGCGGCCGCGGCCGGGCTGGGACTGGGCGCGGGGGCGGCCTCGCCCGCGTACGCCGCCCCGTCCCTGCTCTCCTCCTCCGCGCGGCGCGGGGTCGACGGCTCCCTGGCCGCGCCCTTCGGCCGCCACCTGCAGTACGGGGCCGACCCGAAGACCCAGATGCGGGTCTCCTGGCAGGTCCCGTTCGCGGTGAAGAAGCCGTACCTGCGCGTGGGCACCAGCCCCTGGGCGCTCAGCGTGAAGATCGACGCCGAGGTGCGGCACCTGAGCACCCCGGTCCTGAACGGCGGCAAGATCGCGGCGGCGGAGCAGTTCTACCTGCACGCGGCCCTGGACCGGCTGCGGCCGGGCCAGACCTACTACTACGGGGTGGGCCACGACGGCTTCGACCCGGCCGACCACCGCAACCTGGGCACGCTGGGCACCTTCACCACCGCCCCCGCACGCCCCGAGGGCTTCACCTTCACCGCCTTCGGCGACCAGGGCGTCAGCTACCACGCGCTGGGCAACGACGCGGTGCTGCTCGCCCAGAACCCCGCCTTCCACCTGCACGCGGGCGACATCTGCTACGCCGACTCCTCCGGCTCGGGCGGCACCGGCGACACCTACGACGCGCGCGCCTGGGACCAGTTCCTCGCGCAGACGGAGACGGTCGCCAAGACCGTGCCGTGGATGGTGACCACCGGCAACCACGACATGGAGGCCTGGTACTCCCCGCAGGGCTACGGCGGCCAGAAGGCCCGCTGGTCGCTGCCGGACAACGGCCCGGACCCGGTGAACCAGCCGGGCGTGTACTCGTTCGTGCACGGCAACGTGGGCGTGGTCGCCCTCGACGCGAACGACGTCTCGTACGAGATCCCGGCGAACTTCGGGATCAGCGGCGGCCGGCAGACCGCCTGGCTGGACCGGCGCCTGGGTGAGCTGCGCCACCAGCGCGACGTGGACTTCATCGTGGTGTTCTTCCACCACTGCGCCTTCTCCACGACGAGCTCGCACGCCTCCGACGGCGGGGTGCGGGACGTGTGGGTGCCGCTGTTCGAGAAGCACCAGGTGGACCTGGTCATCAACGGCCACAACCACGTGTACGAGCGCACCGACGCCATCAAGGGGAACAAGGTCGGGCGCAGGGTCCCGATCGGCGAGCGCACGGACCCGACCCGGGACGGCATCGTGTACGTGACCGCCGGCGCGGCCGGGCGGTCGCTGTACTCCTTCCCGGTCCCGGACTCGTACGAGGGGCACGTCGCCGACCGGGAGAGCGTGGACACCTACCGGTGGGTCAAGGGCGCGTCGAAGGCGACCGAGACGGTGGAGTGGTCGCGGGTGCGGTACACGAACTACTCCTTCCTCGCGGTGGAGGTGGAGACGGGCCGCTTCCCGAAGCTGAAGGTCAGCGCCCTGGCCGAGACCGGCGAGCGGATCGACCACTTCGAGGTCCAGCGGAGCCCCGGCCGCTGACCCGGGGCCGCGCGCCCTGTCGCCGCGGGCGCGCGGGGTGGTAGACCTGCCTCCTCGAGCAGAGGGGGGTGACGGCCGTGCCGGACGTCAGGATCGGAGTCCTCGGATACGGCCTGCGCGGGGCCCTGGCGCGGACGGCGCACCGGCCGGGCCGGGGCGCCGTGGTGGCCGCGGTCGCCGATCCCGACCCGGGGGCCCGGGCGGGGGCCGCCGCGGCCTTCCCCGGCGCGCGGATCCACGCCGACCCGATGGAGGTGATCGGGGACCCCGGGCTCGGGGCGGTCCTCGTCCTCACCCCCGACCACACCCACGCCGCCCTGGCCTGCGAGGCCCTGCGGGCCGGGCGGCCCGTCTTCGTGGAGAAGCCCCTCGACATCAGCGTGGAGCGCTGTGACGAGGTGCTGCGCACGGCGTACGAGACGGGCACCCGGCTGTACGTCG
This sequence comes from Streptomyces sp. NPDC089915, assembly GCF_040684675.1. Lineage (NCBI taxonomy): Bacteria > Bacillati > Actinomycetota > Actinomycetes > Kitasatosporales > Streptomycetaceae > Streptomyces > Streptomyces sp. NPDC089915. The sequence continues at coordinate 9,748 of NZ_JBFBGN010000150.1, forward strand.
GGCACAACATGCGCCACATGCCGGTGGTCCGGCTGATGCGGGAGCTGATCGCGGCGGGTGCGGTGGGGACCGTGAAGACCGTGTGGATCCGGCACTTCGTGGGCTACGGCGGCGACTGGTACTTCAAGGACTGGCACGCCGAACGCCGCTTCAGCCACGGCCTGCTGCTGCAGAAGGCCGCCCACGACCTGGACGTCCTGCACTGGCTGGCGGGCTCCTACACCGAGGACGTCCAGGCGATGGGCGATCTGATGGTCTACGGCGGGAACCCGCACCGCCGGGCGCCGGGCGAGCCCAAGACCGCCGACTGGTACACCGAGGACGGGCACTGGCCGCCGGCCGCCCAGCGGGACCTCAACCCGGTGATCGACGTCGAGGACGTGTCCCTGATGAACCTGCGCCTGGGCAACGGGGTCCTCGCGGCCTACCAGCAGTGCCACTTCACCCCCGACTACTGGCGCAACTACACCGTGATCGGGGACGCCGGCCGGCTGGAGAACTTCGGGGACGGGCCGGGCGGCGAGGTCCGGGTGTGGAACACCCGGCGGTCGGGCCACCGGGCCGAGCCGGACGCCCGCCACCCCGTACCGGCGGCCCCGTCGGCGGGCGGCCACGGCGGGGCGGACCCGCTGCTGATCGACGAGTTCCTGCGGTTCGTCCGGGAGGGCGGGCCCACGGACACCTCGCCGGTCGCCGCCCGGATGGCGGTGGCCGCCGGGTACGGGGCGACGCAGTCCCTGCGGGACGGCGGGACCCCGCGCAGGGTCCCGCCGCTCGATCCGCCGCTGGCCGCCTACTTCGAGAACGGCCAGCGGCACAAGACGTCCTGACCTGACGTCAGTTCGCTGCCAGGGACGCGCCGAGCCGGTCGGCCATCGCGGCGATGACCTCGGCGTGGTCGCGGACCAGGTAGAAGTGGCCCGGCGAGAACACCCGCAGTTCGAAGGGGCCTTCGGTGTGCTCGGCCCAGGCGGCGGCCTCGGCCTCGGTCACCTTCGGGTCACCGGTGCCGACCATGGCCGTGACGGGGCAGCGCAGCCGCTCCCCCGGCTCGGGGGCGTAGGTCTCCGCGGCCCGGTAGTCGGCGCGGACGGCCGGGAGGACCATCCGGAGCACCTCCTCGTCGCCGAGCAGCCGGGTGTCGGTGCCGCTGAGGCTCTTCACCTCCTCGATGAGGCCGTCGTCGTCGCGCAGGTGCACCGTCTCGTGCCGGTGGGCGGAGGGGGCGCGGCGGCCGGAGGCGAACAGGGCCGCCGCCACGATGCCCTTGTCCCGTTCGAAGCGGCGGGCGACCTCGAAGGCGACGGAGGCGCCCATGCTGTGCCCGAAGAAGGCCAGCGGCCGGTCCGCCCAGGGCAGCAGGGCGGTGAAGACCCGGTCGGCGAGTTCGTGGATGCTGTCGACGAGGGGTTCGGCGCGCCGGTCCTGCCGGCCGGGGTACTGGACGCACAGGACGTCGGCGAACTCCGGCATGGCGCGGGCCACGGGCAGGTAGAAGCTGGCGGAGCCGCCCGCGTGCGGGAGGCAGACCAGCCGCACGGCGGCGTCCGGCCTCGGCTGGAACCGGCGGATCCACAGGCTGTCGTCGGTGGTGGTCGGGGTGTTCACGGAAGGGACCGTGTCCTTTCGGGGAGGGGGCGGGGGCGGTTCAGGGGAGCTTGAGGATCCACTCGTCGACGGCGGTGGCCGTGGACTCGGCGTGGCGCTCCATCAGCGTGTAGTGGTTGCCGGGGACCTCGGTGACGGTCTGGGCGTGCTCGGGGGCCGGCGGCCGGTCGTCGGTCCGGCCGGGCCGCGGGCCGGCGCCGTCCGCCATCCCGTCGGCGGCGCGGACGACGAGGGTGGGGGCCCCGGCCTCGGGGGCGTCCCAGTCCTGGAAGAGGGCGAGGTAGCCGCCCATGGCGGTGAGCTGGGTGCCGGGCGCGGAGATGAACTCGAAGCGGTCGGACTGCTCCCGTACCACCGCCGCCTGGAACCGGTCGCCCATGCCCTGCGTGCGGGTGAAGCTGTCGAGCATCACGATGCCCTCGACGGGCCGGCCCAGCCGCTCCAGCCGGCAGGCGACGGCGTGCGCCACCCAGCCGCCCGAGGAGTATCCGACGAGCACCACGGGCTCCTCGCCCGCGCAGGCGGTGACGGCCCTGACGTGGACCTCGACGAGGGCCTCGACGTCGCGGGGCAGCGCCTCGCCCGGGGCGAAGCCCGGTTCGGGCAGCCCCCAGATGCTGCGGCGGCCGCCGAACGCCGCCGCGAAGCGGGCGTACTGGTGGACTCCGGAGGGGGCCATGTAGGGGCCGAAGCAGACCAGGTGGGGGCCTTCGTCCCCGTGGGCCAGGCGGACCGGGGCGGGGCGGTGGGCGTCCGCGGCGGCGGCGTCGAAGACGGGCCGCAGCCGGGCGGCGGCGGTGACCATCTCGATGCCTTCGGTGAGGCGGCCGAGTTCGCCCGCCCGCCGGTAGAGGCCGACGAGCAGGTCCTCGCCGGCCGTCCCGGCGTCGCCGGCCGCCGCGGCCGGGGCGCCCGCGCCGGGGTTCTGGGCCAGGAGCCCGAGGAGGTGGGCGGTCAGGGCGGCGGGGCTGGCGTGGTCGAAGACCAGGGTGGCGGGCAGCTTCAGTCCGGTGGCCCGGCCGAGCCGCTTGGCGAGGCGGACGGCGGTGAGCGAGTCGAAGCCGAGTTCCAGGAAGACCTGCCGCTCCCCCACGGCGTCGGCGGAGGGGTGGCCGAGGACGGCGGCCGCCTCGGAGCGTACGAACTCCAGCACGACCGGGGCCGGGTCGGCGCCGGCGAGGGCGGCGAGGCGGCGCGCCAGGGGCGCCTCGCCGTCGGCCGGGGCGTCCGCCCCGGTGTCCTCGGCGGCGGTGAGCCGGCGCACCTCGGGCAGGCCGGCGATCAGGGGGCTGGGCCGGGCGGCGGTGAAGGCGGGGGCGAACCGGGTCCAGTCCACCTGGGCGACGACCACGGTGGTGTCACCCCGTTCGACCGCGCGGCGCAGGGCCAGCACGCCGAGGCCGGGGTCCATGGGGTCGAGGCCGCGCAGCCGCAGCCGTTCCTCCGCGGCCCGGTCGACCATGCCTCCGCCGCCCCAGGCGCCCCAGGAGACGGAGGTGGCGGCCAGGCCGCGGGCGCGGCGGTCCTCGGCGAGGGCGTCGACGAAGGCGTTGGCGGCCGCGTAGCCGGCCTGGGCTCCGCTGCCCCAGGCCGCGGCGCCGGAGGAGAACAGCACGAAGGCGTCGAGTTCCCGGTCGCCGAGGAGTTCGTCCAGGTGGGCGGCGCCCGCCGCCTTCGCCCCGAGGAGAGAGGCGAACTCGGCGACGGTGGTGTCGGCGAGCATGGCGGGCGTACCGGTGCCCGCGGCGTGGACGACGGCGCTCAGCGGGGGCAGGGCGTCGAGGGAGTTCAGGAGCCGGGCCACCTCGGCGCGGTCGGCCAGGTCGCAGGAGGCCAGGGTCACGCCGGCGCCCAGGGCCTCCAGTTCGGCGGCGAGCTCCGCGGCGCCGTCGGCGTCGGGGCCGCGCCGGCCGGCGAGCACCAGGTGGGCGGCGCCGGCTCCGGCGAGCCAGCGGGCGACGTGGCCGCCGATGTGGCCGGTGCCGCCGGTGACCAGGACGGTGCCGCGCGGCTGCCAGCCGGGGCCGGCGGGCGCCCCGTCGCCGGTGGCGCGCAGCATCCGGCGGGCGAGGGCTCCGTCGGGCCGCAGGGCGAGCTGGTCCTCGCCGCCGGCGCCGGTGAGGGCGGCGGCCAGCCGGCGGCCGGTGCGGCCGTCGGTGGCCCGTACCCCCTCGGGCAGGTCGACGTGCCCGCCCCACCGGCCGGGGTGTTCCAGGGCGGCGACCCGGCCCAGGGCGGCCACGGGTGCCTGCCGGACGGAGCGGACGGGGTCGGCGGGGCCGGTGGAGACGGCGCCCCGGGTCAGGCACCACAGGGGGGCGTCCAGGCCCGCGTCGCCGAGTGCCTGGACGAGGAGCAGGGTGGTGGCCAGGCCGAGCGGGACGGCGGGGTGTTCGGGGTGGGCCCGTTCGTCGAGGGCCAGCAGGGACAGGACGCCGGCCGCGTCGCGGCCGGCCGCGCGCAGGGCTTCGGCGAGGGCGTGCCGGTCGGCGTCGCCCGCGACGTCCAGCCGGACGATCTCCGCGCCGTGGGCGGCGAGGGAGTCCAGGGCCAGTTCCACGGCGGGGTCGCCGGGCAGGTCACGGGGGACGACGGCGAGCCAGGCGCCGGTGAGGGCGGGGTGCGGTGCCGGGTCGGCGACCGGCTTCCAGGCGATGCGGTAGCGCCAGGCGTCGGTGGCGGCCTCGTCGCGCCGGCCCCGGTGCCAGGCGCTCAGGGCCGGGAGCGCGGTGCGCAGCGAGGCGTCCTCGTCGACGCCGAGTTCCCGGGCGAGGGTGGTGAGGTCCTCGCCGGCCACGGCCGCCCAGAAGCCGGCGTCGGCTTCGGAGCCGGCCGCGGGGGCCGCTTCGGCGGCCGTGTCGGGTGCGTCGAGCCAGTACCGCTGCCGCTGGAAGGGGTAGGTGGGCAGGGCCGCGGCGGGGCCGGGGCGCCCGGCGCCGTCGCCGAGGACGGCCGGCCAGTCGACGGGGACGCCGTGGGCGTGGGCCTCGCCGAGGGAGGTGAGGAAGCGGCGGGCGCCCCCTTCGGACCGCGACAGGGTCGACAGGACGGTGGCGGGGGTCTCCGAGGGGGTGTCGTCGACGGTGTCCTGGAGTCCGTAGACCAGCACGGGGTGCGGGCTGATCTCGATGAACACCCGGTGTCCGTCGGCCAGGAGCCGGCGTGCGGCCTGGTCGAAGCGGACGGTGCGGCGCAGGTTGCCGTACCAGTAGGCGGCGTCGGGCGGGGTGTCGAGGGGTTCGCCCGTCACGGTGGAGTAGAACGGGATCCCGGGCGCGGCGGGTGCCAGGGCGGCGAGTTCCGCGGCCAGGTCGTCGGCCAGGGGTTCGACCTGGGCGCAGTGCGAGGCGAGGTCCACCCGGACCCGCTTGGCGCGTACCCCGTCGGCGGCGCAGGCCGTGAGGAGTTCGGCCAGTGCCTCGTGGTCCCCGGCGACGACCACGGTGCGGGGTCCGTTGACGGCGGCCACGGCGAGGCGCCCGTCCCAGGGGGCGATGCGGGCGGCGGCCTCGGCCTCCGGCAGCGGGAGGGAGGCCATGGCGCCCTGTCCGGCCAGGCGCAGCAGGAGGGTGCTGCGGCGGGCGACGAGGCGGGCGCCGTCGTCGAGGGTGAGGGATCCGGCGACGACGGCCGCGGCTATCTCGCCCTGCGAGTGGCCGACGACGGCGGCGGGGCGGACCCCGCAGGAGCGCCAGAGTTCGGCGAGGGAGACCATGACGGCCCAGAGCACGGGCTGGACGACGTCGGGGGTTTCCAGGGCGGGGGCGCCGTCCGCGCCGCGCAGGACGTCTTCGAGGTCCCAGTCGGTGTGGGGGGCCAGGGCCCGGCCGCAGGCGGCGATCCGCTCGCGGAAGACCTCGGAGGTGTCGAGGAGTCCGACGGCCATGCCGGCCCACTGGGAGCCCTGGCCGGGGAAGACGAACACGGGCCGGGCGGGGGCGGGGGCGGGGGCGGTGCCGCGTACGGCGCCGGTGTGGGAGGCGCCGGTGGCGAGGGCGTCGAGGGCGGCGATCAGCTCGTCGCGGTCCTCGCCGACGACGACGGCGCGTTCGGCGAAGGGGGTGCGGGTGGTGGCGAGGGCGTGGCCGATCCCGTCCGGGGCGGCGCCGGGGTCCTCGCGCAGCAGGGCGGCGATGCGGGCGGCCTGTTCCTCCAGGGCGGGGGGGGTGCGGGCGGCGAGCGGCAGGGCGGTGGCCGCGGAGCGCAGCGGCCGGGGCGCGGGGGCGGCCGGGGCGGTGTCCGTCTCGGGGGCGGGCTGGGG
>NZ_JBFBGN010000151.1:0-15587 GCF_040684675.1 Streptomyces sp. NPDC089915
CCCTCCGCGGTGGTCGTGGAGCTCACCCACCTGGCCACGCTCTACCACGACGACGTCATGGACGAGGCGGACGTCCGCCGCGGGGTGGAGAGCGCAGCCGGCCTCGTCCGGGCCGGTCCCGTCGAAGGTGTCCAGGGCGGTGACGTAGCGGTCGAACAGCTCGCGCAGTTCGGCACGGTCGCGCAGCACCCGTATCTGGTCGCGCAGTTCCGCCAGGTCGTCATGGGTCGATGGCATGGCCTCTCCTGTGGGCGGACTCTCGGTAGTGCGGCGCGCAGGAGTGTCCGCCCACGAACTCCTCGGCCGGAGCGGTCTCGCGCCACGGCCCCGGTCCGCTCAGGCCGGGCGTCCCCCGCCGGGGTTGCCCCGCCAGGTGCGCGCGCCGCGGAAGGCCCGGGGCTGGCGCGGACAGCTCCACCCCGCCAGGGTGGGTCCGCCGCCGGCCGTGCCGCCGTGCTCGCCCTCGTACGCCGCCGCGCGGGCCAGGACGACGGCGGTGAGCGCCGCCAGTTCCTCGGCGTCGGGGCGCCCCTTGACCACGTGGATGAGCCGGCCGGTCTGCGGGTGACTGTCCATGGACTGCTCCTCGTCTGGTGACCTCCCGCCGCCGTTCACTGCGGCGGGTTTCCGTGCTTGCGGGCGGGGATGTCGGCGTCCTTCGAGCGCAGCATCTCCAGGGAGCGGACCAGCACCGCGCGGGTGTCGCGGGGGTCGATCACGTCGTCGACCAGGCCCCGCTCGGCCGCGTAGTACGGGTGCATCAGCTGCTCCCGGTACTCGGCGATGCGCTCCGCGCGGACGGCCTCCGGGTCTTCGGCGGCGGCGATCTCCCGCCGGAAGACCACGTTGGCCGCGCCCTCGGCGCCCATCACCGCGATCTCGTTGGCGGGCCAGGCCAGGGCCAGGTCCGCGCCGATGGAGCGGGAGTCCATGACGATGTACGCGCCGCCGTAGGCCTTGCGCAGGACCAGGGAGATCCGCGGGACGGTGGCGTTGCAGTACGCGTACAGCAGCTTGGCGCCGCGCCGGATGATCCCGTCGTGCTCCTGCTCCACGCCGGGCAGGAAGCCCGGGACGTCGACCAGGGTGACCAGGGGGATGTTGAAGGCGTCGCAGAACTGGACGAACCGCGCGCCCTTCTCGGAGGCCTCGATGTCGAGGACGCCCGCGCAGACCGCCGGGTTGTTCGCGACGATCCCGACGACGTGCCCGTCGAGGCGGGCCAGCGAGCAGACCAGGTTGCGGGCCCAGGCCGGGTGCACCTCGAAGTGCTCGCCCCCGTCCACGACCTCCTCGATGACCGCCCGGACGTCGTACGCCTGCCCGGGCCGCACCGGGACCAGGTCGAGCAGCGCCTCGCAGCGCCGCCCGGCCGGGTCGCCGGAGCGTTCGACGGGGGCCAGCTCCCGGTTGTTGGCGGGCAGCAGCCCCAGCAGGTAGCGGACCTCGGCGAGGCAGGTCTCCTCGTCGTCGTACGCGAAGTGCGCGACGCCCGAGGTCCGGGCGTGCACGTCCGCGCCGCCCAGGCCGTTCTGGGTGATCTCCTCGCCCGTCACCGCGCGGACCACGTCCGGTCCGGTGATGAACATCTGCGAGGTGTCCCGGACCATGAACACGAAGTCCGTCAGTGCCGGGGAGTACGCGGCCCCGCCGGCGCAGGGGCCGAGCATCACCGAGATCTGCGGGATGACGCCCGAGGCCCGGGTGTTGCGCCGGAAGATGCCGCCGTAGCCGGCGAGCGCCGAGACGCCCTCCTGGATACGGGCGCCGGCGCCGTCGTTGAGGGAGACCAGCGGGGCACCGGCCGCGATGGCCATGTCCATGATCTTGTGGATCTTGGCGGCGTGGGCCTCGCCCAGCGCGCCGCCGAAGATCCGGAAGTCGTGGGCGTAGACGAAGACCGTACGGCCCTCGACGGTGCCCCAGCCGGTGACGACCCCGTCGGTGTGGGGCCGCTTCGCCTCCAGCCCGAAACCGGTGGCCCGGTGCCGGCGCAGCGGCTCGACCTCGGTGAAGGAGTCCTTGTCGAGCAGCAGGGCGATGCGCTCGCGGGCGGTCAGCTTCCCCTTGGCGCGCTGCGCCCCGGTCGCCCGCTGGTCACCGCCGCGCGCGGCCTCCTTGATCCGGTTGAGCTCTTCGGTACGGGACCGGAGCGAATCCTCCGCTCTGGACATGGCTGTTCTTCCCCCTCGTTCCTCGCCGCCGCTCAGACCGCGGTGGCGCTCAGCTCGTCCACGGCCTCGGCCAGCCGCGCGGACGTGTGCGTGCTGTGGACGCGGGCCCCCGGCAGGATGCGGCGGACCAGCCCGCCGAGCACCCGGCCGGGGCCCACCTCCACGAACCGGTCCGTGCCCGAGGCGGCGAGCGTCTCCACCGCCCCGGTCCAGCGCACCGGGCTGGTGAGCTGCCCGCGCAGGGCGACGACGGCCTCGGCGGCCGTCCTCACCCACCCGCCGGTGACACCGGAGACCAGCGGGACGGCCGGATCGCGGAACTCCGTCGCGATCAGCGTCTCGGTGAACTCCGCCTCGGCCTCGCCCAGCAGGCTGGAGTGGAACGGGCCGCCGGTCCGCAGCCACTCCACCCGCGCCCCCGCCGCCCGCGCCGCCCCGGTCACCCGGTCCACCGCCTCGGCCTGACCGGACACCACGGTCTGCCGGGGCTCGTTGTCCCCGGCCACCTCCACGATCTGGCCGGTGGCCGCCCGGGTCTCGGCGCACAGGCGCGTGAGGTCCGGGCGGCTCAGGCCGATGACCGCGGCCGTGGCGCTGCCGACCCGGTCCCCGACGGTGGCCACCAGTTCGCTGCGCAGCCGCACGAGCCACAGCGCCTCGGTCCACTCCAGGGTGCCCGCGGCCACCAGTGCCGCGTACTCGCCCAGGCTGTGGCCGGCCACCGCGTCCGGCTCCAGACCCCGGCCGCGCAGCACCTCCAGTACGGCCATGCTGGTCAGGAAGGCGGCCGGCTGCGCCACCGTGGGGTCCTCCAGGTCCCGGGGGGACCCCTCGACGCACAGCCGGGACAGCGGGAACCCGAGGAGGTCGTCGGCGGTGCGGTAGTAGGTGCCGGCGAGGTCGGGCCGCAGCGCGAGCAGCTCCTTGCCCATACCGGCGCATTCGGAGCCCTGGCCCGGGAAGACGAAGGCGGTGCGGGTCATCCGGTCACGTCCTTACTTGCGGTTCAACTGGCGAGGACCGTGTCGCTCGGTCCGGGGGCGGCGGCGCCGCACACGGTGTTGCCTGCGGCCAGCCAGGTGTCGGGCACCCACCTGACGTTGACGACCTTGGGCGCCTGTCCCTTGACCGCCACGGCGGCGGCATGGGTGGTGTCGGCCGGAACGCCGACCATGGTCCAGCCGTCCGGGTGGCGGCCCGCGTCGGTGCCCAGGTAGTCCTCGGCGGGTGAGCGGCTCAACCCTGTCCCAAGCCCCTTGAGAAACGCTTCCTTCCGCGTCCAGATCTGGCCGAAGAGGTGCCGGCGCGCGTCACCGGGCCCGGCCTCGGCGATCTCCAGCTGCTCGTCGGGGTGCAGCGCGCGGGAGCAGATGTCCACCGTCTCGGCGCCGGGGAGTTTCTCCACGTCAACGCCGAGCGGAACCGTTCCGACGCCGACCATGGCCACTCCCCCGCTGTGCGAGAGGGAGTAGTGCAGCGGCGGGGGCGGGGGCGACAGCGCCGGGCGGCCGTGCGCCTCGCCGCAGCCGGGGCAGGGCTCGCGCATGAAGCGGACGTCCTGGGGCAGGGTCGCGGTGTAACGTCCGAGCAGCCGGCGCACGGCGACGTGCGCGGCGGCGTAGAGCATGCCGTCGGAGCGGCGGATGAAGGCGTCGGCGCGCTTGCGCTCCTCGCCGTCGAGTTCGCCGACCGCGAGGGCGTCGGCGTCCGCTCCGGTGGGGCGGCGGATCAGCCAGAGGTCGACCCGGTCGGCGGAGAGGGTGAAGTCGGGCCGGTCCAGGCCCTGGTGGTTCACCACCGGGCGGGCGGCCGGCAGCAGAGTCGTAGTCGTCATGCCGGCACCGCTGCCCCGTGCAAGTGGGCCTCGGGACCGATCTGGCCGGCGAGGCAGTCGATGAGCTCCTGGGCGCTGTTGGCGAGCAGCAGCCGCTGGAGGTTCACGTCGACGCCGAGCGTGGCCTCCATCCGGTACTGGAGTTCGATGCCGGAGATCGAGCCGATGCCGAGGCAGCCCATGGGGCGGCCCGTGGTGTCGACGAGGTGCGGCTCGATGCCGAGGATCCGGCCGAGCTCCTCACGGACGTACTGCTCCAGGATCCGGGTGCGCTCGCGCAGCCCGGCCGTGGCCAGTACGGCCATGTCGGGCCTGGTCATGTGGACCAGGCCGGCTTCTGTTTCGTATGTCTGTGACATGTGAAGTGTGGTCATGATGCTTTCCGGTCGTGGTGGGGACCGCCGGTGGGAGAGGGACCCGGCGGTTCTCAGGAGGGGTCGGTCGAAAGGGGTGCGAGACCGGCGAGGGCCACGCCCGCGCCGGCCAGGCCGACCGCGGTGACCAGCCAGAGCGCCGCGCTCCGGCCGGAGGTCGCGTACAGCGCGGACGCCAGCGCGGGGGTGAGCGCGGCGCCGAGCTGCACGCAGGTCTGGTAGAGGCCTCCGGCCGCCGCCTGGAGGCCGGCCGGCAGGGACCCGGTCGCCTGGAGGTGCAGCGCGGTGAAGGCGAGGACGAAGGCGAGGCCGACGAGGGACATGGCTGGAACCAGTTCGGCATACCGCACACCGCCCGCGCCTGAGTGCGGGTAGAGCGCGTATCCGGCCGGGGCCGCCAGCGCCCCTGCGGCCACGGCCCGGGCCGGTCCCAGCCGGGCGGCGATCCGCCCCGAGTACAGGGCGGTCAGGGCCAGCGGGGCGCCCGCGGGCAGGAACCCGAGGGCGGTCTCCCAGGAACTCCAGCCGGCGCGCCGCAGGTCGAGCGCGGCCACCAGCAGGAAGCCCACGTAGGAGCCGTTGAGCGCGGCCGCCCCGAGCGCGGAGCGCACGAGCGGGGCGTGGCGCAGCAGCGCGGTGTTCACGAGCGGCCGCGGGGAGGCCCGTTCGGCCCGGACGAAGACGAGGCCCGCCGCCACCGCCGCGACGGCGCCGGCCCACGCTCCGCCGGCCAGCGCGTACACGAGCAGCAGCACCGCCGCCGTCAGCGCGCCGCCGGCCACCACCGCGTACCGGCGCGGCCCGCCGCCGGTGCCACCCGCGCCGCCGGTGCCGCCGGTGCCGGCGGGCTCGCGCGGGACCACCCGCAGCCCGGCGGCGAACAGCGCCAGCGCGACGGGCGCCGGGAAGGCCAGGGTCCAGCGCCACCCGGCGCCGGTGAGCGATCCGGCCAGCAGCAGCCCCGAGCAGAACCCGGCGGCGCCGAACAGCGAGTACACGGAGACGGCCCGCCGCCGCGCCTCCCCCTCGGGGACGGAGGCGGTGATGATGGCGAGCCCGGTGGGCGCGGTCAGCGCGACGCAGAATCCTTTCACCACCCGGGTGGCGATCAGCAGGTCCACATCGTCGGCCAGCGCCCCGGCCAGTGAGGCGGCGGCGAAGACGAGCAGCGCGGCGAGGAAGACCCGCCGCCGCCCGAACCACTCCACCAGCCGCCCGCCGAGCAGCAGCGCCCCGCCGAACCCGGCGGCGAAGCCGGTGACGATCCACTGGACCCGGGTGACGGGAGCCCCCAGCCCGCTGCCGACGGCCGGCAGCGCCACCAGGGTCGCGGACACCTCAAGGGCGTCCACCAACATGTTCGCGGCGAGCACCGGGACCAGAGCCCAACGGGCCCCGGCCCGGGCGCCGGAGGCAATGCTCATCGAGGACTACACGCTCGCATTCGGAAGAAGGGGGCGGGGCCGCCCGGGGAGGGATCCCCGGACGGCCCCGCCCACCGCCGGCGTGGCGGCGTGGGATACACACGCCGACGGAGTCAGAGGGGAACGGCGCCGCGCGGCGGCGCCCGGACGAGGCGTCGGTCAGCCCAGCAGCGTGCCGCCGGTCGCGTCCACGAACGACCCGGTGATCCACCGCGCCTCGTCCGTGGCGAGGAACGCCACCACGTCGGCGACGTCCTCCGGCTCGCCGACCCGCCCGAACGCCGACAGCCCCGCCATGTGCTCGACCGCCTCGGGGATGTCGAAGACGGGGCTCCCGTTCCGCGTGATCCCCGGCGCGACCGAGTTGATGGTGATCCCGCGCGGCCCGAGCGCCTTCGCGAAGTGCAGCGCGAGCTGTTCCAGCGCGCCCTTGCTCATCGCGTACGCGATCTCGTCGGGGTTGGCGAACCGCGTCAGCCCGGAGGAGATGTTGATGATCCGCCCGCCGTCCGGCATGTTCCGCAGGGCCCGCTGGATCAGGAAGAACGGCGCCTTCGCGTTCACCGCGAAGATCCGGTCGAACTGCTCCGGCGTGACCTCGTCCGCCGAGACCCCGCCCATCACCCCGGCGTTGTTCACCAGGACGTGCAGGTCGGTGGAGCCGGTCCGCTCCAGGAGGTCCTCCTCCAGTACGGCGAAGAGGCCGTCCACGTCACCGTCGACGCCCAGCTCCGTCCGCACCGCGAACGCCCGTCCGCCGTCCTTCTCGACCGAGGTGACCACCTCGTGCGCGGCCGCCTCGTCCCGGTTGTAGTGGACGGCGACGAGCGCGCCCTCCTGCGCCAGCCGGATCGCGGCCGCCCGGCCCATGCCCCGGCTCGACCCGGTGACCAGCGCGGTCCGGCCGGTGAGCCGCTCCGCGCCGACGCCCCGCCGGACCCCGGCGAGCACCGCCGGGGTGACGGCCGCCCGCGCGGACACCGCCGCGGCCGGGGCGCCGCCCGCGCCGGCCGGGTCCCGTACGGGCGTTGCGGCGGCCGGCCGTTCGGCCCCGAACCAGCGCGTGAGCGCTTCGGCGAGCGGCCCCGCCTCCGGCCCGTCGGCCCAGACCACGTACCCGTCGGGCCGTACGAGGACGGCGCCTGAGGGCCCGCCGGCCGCGTCGCCCACCGACACCGCGGTGACGGTCCGGACCCGGCCGCCCCAGGCCTCCGCCGCCTCGGCGAGCTCCGCCCGCCGCGCCTCGTCGCCCGGCGGCAGGAGCAGCAGCCCCCGCCCCGGCCGCAGCAGGCCCAGCGTCGTGGTGGCCTCCTCGGCGGTGGTGACGTCCCAGGCCGGCACCCGCAGGCCGGGCAGCCCGGTGCCGTCCCCGCCCACCTCGTGGCGGACGGAGAGCCCGGAGACCGCTCCGGCCAGGTGCGTCCGTACGTTCTCGCTGGCGCCGAGCTCCGCGAACACCTCCCGTACGGCGTCCACCTCGGGCCCGCCGAGCAGCAGCAGCGCCTGGGTGCGGACGTTGCTCTGGACGGCCTGCCCGACGGCGTGCCGCTCCTCGTGGTAGGTGTCCAGCAGTGCGTCGGTGCCGTGCCCGGCGATCCGGGCGCCCAGCTTCCAGCCGAGGTTGAAGGCGTCCTGGAGCCCGAGGTTGAGGGCCTGGCCGCCGATCGGCATCTGCTGGTGGGCCGCGTCCCCGGCGAGCAGCAGGCGGCCCCGCCGGTACGCGGAGGCCTGGCGGGAGGCGTCGCCGAACGAGTTCACCCACAGCGGGGTGCCGCCGCCGATGTCCTCTCCGGTGATGCGCTTCCAGGTGTCGGCGACCTCCTCGTAGGAGGGCTGTCCGGGCCTGGGGCGCGCCCCGAACTCGTGGACCATCACCCGCGTCACCCCGTCGGGGCGGCGGGCGGCGATGACGAGCCCGCCGTCCTTGCGCTCGAAGCGCCGGTTGGGGATGTCGATGCCGGTCACGTCGGCGCGCAGCAGTTCCCGCTCGGCGCCGGTGCCGGGGAAGTCGAAGCCGCCGAGCCGGCGGACGGCGCTGTTCTCGCCGTCACAGCCGACGACGTACGCGGCCCGCAGGGTGATCTCCCCGTCCTCGGTGCGTACGGCGGCGAGCACCCCGTCCCCGGTCACGGTCAGCCCGGTCAGCTCGTGGCCGCGCCGGATGTCCGCGCCCAGGTCGGCGGCCCGTTCCCCGAGGACTTCCTCCAGCCGGGTCTGGGCCACCTTCCACTGCCCCGGGTAGGGGCCGGGCAGGCCGAGGTCGAGGGGGATGCCCCCGAAGTGCCCCGCGTTCTCGTGCGGTGCCTCGCCGATCGGGTCGAGCAGACCGCGGCTGTCGAGGACCTCCATGGTGCGGGCGTGCAGGGTGGACGCGCGCGATTCGGAGGTGGGGGCGGTGAGGGTGTCGAGCACCACCACGTCCGTGCCCGCCAGCCGGAGTTCTCCGGCGAGCAGCAGTCCGACGGGGCCCGCGCCGACCACGATCACCTGGGTCTCGGTGAGGTCCTGATCGATGGCCATGGGCGTACTCCCTTTCTGTGGGCGGGTGGGGGCGGAGGGTGGTGGCGGTTGGGCGGCGGGCCGGAGCGGCGGCCCCGGCGAGGGGGCCGCCGCTTCCGGGGGCCCGGCCGCGGAGGGCCGGGCACGTGCGGCTCAGGCGTTGACCGTGACCTTGAGGCTCGCGTTGATGGCCTCGACGAGGGAGCGCGGGGTGGTGTGGTCCGCGAAGATGTCGTCGTCGAGCGTGATGTCGAACTCGCGCTCGATACGGCTGCCGGTCTCCAGCAGCGCCAGCGACTCGTAGCCGAGCGACTCGAAGTCGGTGTCGAGGATGTCGCCGTCGAGGTCGACCTCCTCGTCGGCTCCGGCGCCCTCCAGGAGGATGCGCTTGAGGTCGTCGAAGGTGAATTCCTGCTTGGACACGTGGGGTCCCTTCATCGGTGTTCCGCACCGGTGTTTCCGGCTGCGGGAGTTCGGCGCGGGGCACGCGCGGCGCCCGCCCGCGCCGCCGGGGCGGACGGGGACGGGCGCGGGCTCGGGGGAAGGGCGGGTGCGCTCAGTCGAGCGCGCGCAGCACCACCGCGGAGTTGAAGCCGCCGCGGCCGCGCGCGAGGACCAGCGCGGTGCGCACCGACGCCGTCCGCGGCCGTACGGCCACCAGGTCGATGTCGTACGCCGGGGACGGTTCCACGTTGGTGGTCGGCGGGATCAGTCCCTCGCGCATGGCGAGGACCGCCGAGACCACGTCGACGGGGGCCCCGCCCGCCCCGATCCGCCCGGTGGTGGTCTTGGGCGCGGTGACCGGTACGCCCTGTGGGCCGAAGACCGCGGTGATGGCCTCGGCCTCCTCCCGGTCCAGGCGCGGGACGCCCGCCCCGTCGGCGAAGACCACGTCGACCTCGGCCGGATGGCACCCGGCGTCGGCGAGCGCCGCCTCGGCGGCCCGGCGCAGGCCGGGTTCCCGTCCGCTGCCGGGGCGGGGGTCGAGGGTGGCCCCGTATCCGGCGAACTCGGCGTAGACGTTGCGCGCCCCGCGGGCGGCCGCGCTCTCCTCGTCCTCCAGGATGATCAGCGCACCGCCCTCGCCCGGTACGTAGCCGGAGGCGGCCTCGTCGAAGGGCAGGTAGGCGCGCTCGGGCTCGTCGCTGGTGGACAGGGAGCCGCCGGCGAGGTGCGCGGCCCAGCCGAGCGAGCAGATCGAGGCGTCGAAGCCGCCGGCGGCGATCAGCCGGCTGCCCTTGCGGAGCCTGCGCCGGGCCTGGGCGAGGGCGTCGAGGCCGCCGGCCTGGTCGCCGACGAGGACGCCGGTGGGGCCGCGCAGGTCGTTGCGCACCGCGATCTGGCCGGTGTTGACGGCGTAGAACCAGGCGAAGGACAGGTACGCGCTGACGTGCTTGGGACCCTGGCTCCAGAGCTTGCGCAGCTCGGCCTCGCCGAACTCGGAGCCGCCGGAGCCGGCCGCGGTGACCACGCCCATGTCGCAGGGGTGGAGGTCCCCGGGCTTGATCCCCGCGTCCTCGAAGGCGCAGTCGGTCGCGACGAGGGCCAGCTGCGTGACCCGGTCGGTCTGCGGTACGAGCCGGCCCGGCAGGTGCTCGCCCGGGTCGAAGCCGTGGATCTCCCCGGCGAGGCGCGCCGGGTAGGAGGAGGCGTCGAAGCGGGTGACGGGCCCGATGGCGTTCTTGCCGATGCGGGTCGCCGCCCAGAAGTCCTCCACCCCGAGCCCGCTGGGGGCGGCCACGCCGATGCCGGTGACCAGGGTCCTGGCGCTCATGCGGTCCTCCTGTCGGGCCGGGCCAGCACCATCGCGCTCTGGAACCCGCCGAAGCCGCTGCCGACGGTGAGGACGGCGTCGGTGCGGTGGTCCCGCGCGGCGATCGGGACGTAGTCGAGGTCGCACTGCGGGTCCCGGGTGCGCAGGTTCGCCGTGGGCGGCACGACGTGGTGGCGCATCGCGAGGACGGACGCGGCGATCTCGATGGATCCGACGGAGCCCAGCGAGTGCCCGATCATCGATTTGACGGAGCTCACCGGGGTGCGGTGGGCGTACGGGCCGAGCGCCAGCTTGTAGGCGGCCGTCTCGTGGGCGTCGTTCTGCCGGGTGCCGGAGCCGTGCGCGTTGACGTAGTCGAGGTCGGAGGGGTTCAGGTGGGCCTCGTCGAGCGCCACCGTGATGGCCTCCGCC
This sequence comes from Streptomyces sp. NPDC089915, assembly GCF_040684675.1. Taxonomy (NCBI): domain Bacteria; kingdom Bacillati; phylum Actinomycetota; class Actinomycetes; order Kitasatosporales; family Streptomycetaceae; genus Streptomyces; species Streptomyces sp. NPDC089915. Next base: position 10,491 of record NZ_JBFBGN010000151.1, read on the forward strand.
AGCTCGCGGCCGTCGGGGCGCAGCCCGGTCATGTGGAAGGCGCTGGAGCGCGAGGCGTAGCCGGCGATCTCCGCGTAGAGGGTCGCGCCCCGGCGGCGCGCGCTCTCCAGTTCCTCCAGGACGAACACCGCGGCGCCCTCGCCGAGGACGAAGCCCCGGCGGGTGGCGTCGAAGGGCCGGGAGGCCCGCGCCGGGTCGTCGTTGAGGCTGGTCGTCGCCTTGATCGCGTCGAAACACGCCAGGGTGAGGGGGGTGATGGGCGCGTCGCTGGCGCCGGTGACCATGACGTCGGCGCTGCCCTCGCGGATGAGGTCGACGGCGTGCGCGACGGAGTCGATCCCGGAGGTGCAGCCGGTGGAGACGACCGTGGCGGGCCCCTCGGCGCCGACGGCCCAGGCCACCTCGGTGGCGAAGGAGCCGGGGACGAAGTGGTCGTACAGGTCGCCGGGGACGCGCGTGTGGTCGACCGACGCGAGCCGGCCGTGGTCGGCGGCCGCGCGGTAGGCCTTGTCGAGGCTGGAGACGGCCCCCACACCGGTGCCCATGCTGACGCCGGTGCGGTACGGGTCGGTCCCGGCGAGGTCGAGGCCGCTGTCGGCGACCGCCTCGCGCGCCGCGACCACGCCGAACTGGGCGGCGCGGTCCATGCGGAGGATCTCCTCGGCGGTCAGCCCGTGGAGCTCCGGCAGGAAGTCGGCCTCGGCCGCCACCCGCGAGCGGAAGGGCGCCGCGTCGAAGTGGGTGATCTCCCGCGTGGCCGTGCGCCCCGAGCTCAGCAGCTCCCAGAACTCCCGGACGCCGATGCCGCCGGGCGCCAGCACCCCGATGCCTGTGATGACTACCCGGCGGGCCACGATCGGTGCCCTCCCGTCAGTTCTGCGGTGGCGGGCATCACTCCGTCGCCGTCCAGTCGTAGAAGCGGGTGGCCATGGCGTCCGCGGGGGAGCGCCAGGTCTCCGGGTCGTACGGCTGTATGAAGGGCTGGAGGTCGTAGCTGATGCGCATGAACCGCGGGTCGTTGCGGGACTGCTCGATGCGCTCGCCGCCGTCGTCCTCGGCGAAGTCCTGCAGGTGGAAGTAGAGACCGTTGTACGAGAACAGCCGCCGGCGCAGCGTGCCCATGCGCTCCGGCATGTCGGTGCGGTCGAACTCGGCGAAGATCTTGGCCACCTCGGCGCTCGAACGGACGTCCATCCGCGCCACGATCAGGTTGCTGTGCATTGTTTCTACTCTCTCCGGGGATCGGCGGGGTCAGCGGTCAGCGGGAGGCCGGGCCGTACAGGCGGATGAAGTCGTCGACGCCGTCGGCGATGAGCGCGTCCTCCTCGGCGCGTCCGAGGGGCAGCGCGCCGTGGAAGGAGCGCTGGACGACGGACGAGGGGACCAGCAGGATGAAGCGCTCGGCCGCCTGGTCGGCGTCGGCGATGTCCAGCAGGCCCTCGGCGGCGACCTGCCTGAGGCGGCGGGCGAGTTCGCGGCGGGCCTGGCGGGGGCCGGTGGCCTGCCACTTGTCGACGGCCTCGGCCGGCAGGTGGGTGACCTCGGCGCTGATGTGCCGGACGATCGCGAAGTGCTCGCGGAAGGCCTCCAGCGGCGCCAGCCAGGCCCGGCCCAGCGCGATGAGGTCCTGGCGGAGGTCGTTGATCTCCGCCAGGTAGCTCTCGGCGACGGCCCCGAGGGAGGCGGCGACGGAGGCGGCGCTGTCCAGCAGCACGCCCAGCAGGAGTTGTTCGTGGTCGGGGAAGTGCCGGCCGACGGCGGCCGGTTCGACCCCGGCCTCGGCGGCGGTGGCTTCGGCGGTGCAGTGCCTCCAGCCCTCACGGGCGAGGACGGTCCGGGCCGCCCGGACGATGTCGCGCCGTTCCCCTTCGGGGCCGGCCGGGCGGGCCGGGGCGGCCGGTCCGGTGCCGGGGCCCGTGGGGAGGCGCTCGATCGTTGCTTGCGGCGTTGCCATGTGTGGTTCCTCCGGTTGACGTGCTCGTCGGCCGTCGCCTGCGGCGGCCTCAGGGGGTGCCGGTCGCGCGGGGCCCGGTCGTCAGGGGGTCCCGAACCAGCGGTCGAGCGCCATCGGCAGGTCGTGGTGGCTGCCGGGCGCGGCCCATGCCACGTACCCGTCGGGCCGGATCAGCAGGGCGGTGGTGTCGTGCGGTACGTCGGCGGCCGTGCCGTCACCGCCCGGCCGGGCGGTGACGGTGTCGACCCGTTCGGCCCAGGCGGCGGCCCTGCGGCGCAGCCGCGGGTTGTCCGCCAGGTCGAGCAGCACCCCGCGGGCGGGGCGCAGCAGCTCGGTGCTGGAGGTGGGGCCGTCGGGGCCGGTCAGCTCCAGGTGGGGCATGCGCCGGCCGAGCAGCGGGTGGGTGCCCCGGCCGACCTCGTAGGAGATCTCCAGGCCGGTGACCATGGCGGCGAGGTGGCGGGCCACGTCCTCGTACGCCATGAGTTCCTTGAGCGAGTCGCGCAGCGGCTGCACCTCGGCGCCGCTCAGGAAGAGCAGGCCCTGGGCGCGGGTGTTCATCAGGAGCCGCCGGCCGACCGCGTGGCGTTCGGTGTGGTAGGTGTCGAGCAGGCTCAGCGGGGCCCGCTCCTGCACCACGGAGGCCAGCTTCCAGCCGAGGTTGAAGGCGTCCTGGATGCCGGTGTTCATGCCCTGTCCGCCGGCGGGCAGGTGGATGTGGGCGGCGTCGCCGGCCAGCAGGACGCGGCCGCGCCGGTACTCGGTGACCTGCCGGGCGGCGTCGCCGAAGGCGCTCACCCACACCGGTTCGGCGGCCGAGATGTCATCGCCGGTGAGCCGCTGCCAGGCGGCGGCGACCTCGTCGAAGGAGGGCGGGCCGTCGCGCCGCTGCGGGGGCGTGCCGCGCTCGCAGACCACGATGCGGGTGGTTCCGCCGGGCAGCGGGCCCACCATGACCATGCCGCCGGGGAGGGTCTCGCCGATCATGCGGGGCTTGAGCTCGATGCCCTTGATGTCGGCGAGGAACATCTCCATGGTGGCCGCGGTGCCGGGGAAGTCGAAGCCGGCGGCCTTGCGCACGGTGCTGCGTCCGCCGTCGCAGCCCACCAGCCAGGAGGTGCGCAGGGTGTGCGTGCCGCCGGGGCCGCGGACCTCGACGTCGACGCCCTCGCCGTCGTCGTGGACGGAGAGCACCTCGTGGCCGCGCCGGATGTCGGCGCCCAGGTCGGCGGCCCACACCTCCAGGTGGGTCTCGGTGACCGACTGCGGGACGGTCTTCGCGGCCTGGCAGGCGCCGTCGAGCACGCCGAAGTCGAGGGGCAGTCCGCCGAAGTGGCCCAGCGTGCTGCGCTCGATGTCGCCGAAGCGGGCGAGGAGGCCGCGCTGGTCGAAGGTCTCCATCGTGCGCGTGGTGAAGCCGAGGCCGCGCGATTCGCCCGTCCGCCGCGCCAGGCGTTCCAGGACGATGACGGGGACTCCCGCCACCCGCAGTTCACCGGCGAGCATCAAGCCGGCGGGACCCGCGCCGACGACGATCACAGGGGCGTCCATCACGTCTCCTTGAATTCGCCTCCGGAGACAGTGCACCGGATCTTGACTACAAGGTTCTTCGGGCGCGAGCGGCCGTTCAACAGGGCTGGATTCAGGACTCGGTCAGGTTCCACAAGGGCCGGTCCGCTGGGTCGGGAACCGGCCAAGGAAATGTCAAACAGCGGTCAGGCGTCTCGATCCGGCTCCTACCGGATCGAGTGCGGACCGCTGTCGGGGTTCGTGCGCGGGGGGCCGTCTCAGGCGCGCGCGGCCGCCCGCCGGTCGAAGCAGGTCCGGACGTCGGTCTCGTTGTAGTAGGTGCGGCCCGCGCGGTTGCGCCGGCGCCAGCGCTGCTCGCTGGCCAGCCGGTAGACGGTGCCCGTGGAGGTGTGCCACAGGCGGGCGATGTCGGCGGCGGTGAGCCAGCGTTCGGTGGCCGCGGGGCCGGGCGTCCCGGGTTCCCGGCCGGAGTCCATGGTGCGGCTGAGCTCGCTCCACTGGTCGCTGGTCCAGCGGTGGGCCGGGTCGGCGTCGCAGAGGACCGCCCGGTCGGCGTCTTGGCCGGCGTCCCGTGCGGCGCCGTGGACGGCGACGGTGAGGGAGCCGGCGCAGCCGGGCTCGGGACAGCCGCCGAGGCGGATGCTGCGGGCCTGGTCGGGGAAGGCCGCGCGGCGCCCGGCCCGTACCAGGCGGGCTATCTCCTCGGTGGCCTCGGCGGCGGCGGGGTGGCCGGCGAGCCAGTCCCCGTTGCGCCGCAGGAAGGCGGCGAGGGCGGCGACGGTGCGCGGCGGGGAGGCGAAGCCCCGCTCCTGCGCGACCAGTCCGCTCCAGGAGCCGAGTACGGAGACCATCCTGGCGCGTACGTCGGCGGCGGCCCCGTTGAAGGGCAGGCCGGGCAGGTCTCCGCCGGTCGTCCGCTCGCGCAGGCCCGCGGGGGCCGCGCCGGCGAGCATCCGGCCGCACTCCTCGTAGAGGTGCGCGAGCTCCGCGAGTCCGGAGTCGAGGCGCTCCCGGCAGGGCCGGCACAGCAGGCCGCCGTCGGCCGTGCGCCGGCGGCTGCGCCCGTCGGCGGCCTGGCGGCGGCAGCCCTCCCCCTGGCACGGCGCCTTCACTGCCATGGTTCTCCCCCCTCGGCTCGCAGCGGTGTGGACGGTTCAGCCCTGGCCGAACCGGAAGCCGACGCCGCGGATCGTGATGATCCAGTTGGCGCCGATCTTGTTGCGCAGCGTGCTCACGTGCGTGTCGACGGTCCGGCGGGACCAGGAGTCGCCCCAGACCTGCTGCATCAGCATCTTGCGCGGGATGACCGTGTCGGGGTGCGAGGCCAGGAGGTAGAGCATGTCGAACTCCTTGCGGGTGGTCTCGACGGGCTCCCCGTGCAGGGTCACCTCCCGCGTGCCCGCGTCGATGCGCAGCGGTCCGCAGGTGATGGTGGCCGCGGCGGGCCGCGACGGTCTCGCCCGGCGCATGACCGCCTCCATCCGCGCCATCAGCTCGCGGAACCCGTACGGCTTGACCAGGTAGTCGTCCGCGCCGGCCTGGAGGCCCAGGACGCGGTCCAGCTCACTGCCCCGGGCCGTGACCGCGATGACGGGGATCTCGTGGGCCGCGCG
>NZ_JBFBGN010000152.1:0-15541 GCF_040684675.1 Streptomyces sp. NPDC089915
GTCCACGATCTCCTCCTCGGCCAGCCGGTTCAGGGCGAGCTCCACCATGCCCACCGCGCCCTCGACGATCTGCTTGCGGGCCGCCACGACCGCGCCGGCCTGCTGGCGCTGGAGCATCGCGGAGGCGATCTCCGGAGCGTACGCGAGGTGGGTGAAGCGGGACTCGATGATCTCCACACCGGCCGCCTGGACCCGGGTGGCCAGCTCCACCGCGAGCTTCTCGGTGATCTCCTCGGCGTTGCCGCGCAGGGACAGGCCGCCCTCCTCGTGGGCGTCGTAGGGGTACTCGATCGCGATGTGCCGGACGGCGGCCTCGGTCTGCGTCTCGACGAACTCGGTGAAGTCGTCGACCTCGAAGACGGCCCGCGCGGTGTCGGCGACCCGCCACACCACGACCGAGGCCAGCTCGATCGGGTTGCCGTAGGCGTCGTTGACCTTCAGGACGGCCGTCTCGTGGTTGCGGACGCGGGTGGAGATCTTCTCGCGCGAGGTCAGCGGGTTGACCCAGCGCAGTCCGTCCGTGCGGATCGTCCCCCGGTAGCGGCCGAACAGCTGGACCACGCGGGCCTCGCCCGGAGCGACCGTGTTGAGCCCGCTCATGGCCATCACCGAGGCCAGCACCACCAGGATGCCGAGCGGGATCAGGCTCGCCTTCACGGCCGTCACGGAGGCCGTCGCGCCGATGGCGATCAGGCCCGCCCCGGCGGCCAGCCCCACCAGCCCGGACAGCAGGGCGAACCCGCCGCCGACGCTGTGGGCCGCGAACTCCCTTACCTCGACCGGTCGTTCGTCCGTCATCGGCGCTGTCATGGAATGCCCCCGTTTGGTGCGTCGCGTCCGCTCCTGGTCGAGCAGAACGTCTAGCAAATTGATAGCACTTTTTGCGATGACCGCAACCCTTCCGGCATCGTGAGCGTCGGTTCCATTGGAGTGGGTGCTGATTCTCACGTCCGAATTGACCGGTATTGATCAGGGTTAGCCAACCTTTGTCACAGCCTGCGGTGTTAGTTTTCTGAGCTGACGTCGGGGGGGTAATCGAGCGGAGCGGGAGCGATGGGCCGAGCAGATGCGCGACGGGCGCAGCAGCAGCGCGGTGGGCGGAAGGCGCCGACCGGGCGTGCCGCCGGGCGCGCGGACAAGCCGACCGGGAAGAAGAAGCGCAGCGGCATACGCCGGTTCTTCACCTGGAAGACCATCCTCGGTACCTTCCTCGGCGGGATCCTGCTCCTCGTGGCCGGGGCCTTCGCCCTCTACTTCTCCGTGGACGAGCCGACCGACCCCAACAAGACGGCGGTCCTGCAGAGCAACACGTTCAAGTGGGCCGACGGGTCGGTCATGACCCGCACCGGCAAGATGAACCGCGAGATCGTCCCGATCGACAAGATCCCCGAGGACGTGCGGACGGCGTTCATCGCGATCGAGAACAAGACCTTCTACAAGGACCGCGGCGTCGACTTCGTCGGCATCGCCCGCGGTGCCTTCAACACCCTGCGCGGCAAGGGCACGGCCGGCGGTTCGACGATCACCCAGCAGTACGTCAAGAACTACTACCTGACCCAGGACCAGTCGGCGACCCGCAAGCTCCGCGAGATGGTGATCTCCCTCAAGGTCGACCAGCGCATGGAGAAGGACGACATCCTCGCCGGCTACCTGAACACCAACTTCTACGGCCGCAACGCCTACGGCATCCAGGCCGCCGCCCAGGCCTACTACGGCGTGGACTCCGACAAGCTCACCCTGGAGCAGGGCGCCTACCTCGCCTCGGTCATCCAGGCGCCCAGCCAGTACGACCTGGCGACCGCGGGCCCCAACGGCCGGCGACTGGTCACCATCCGCTTCAACGCCGTCCTCGACAACATGGTCGAGATGGGCAAGCTGGACAAGGCCAAGCGCGACACCCTGCACCTCCCGGAGCCCATCAAGCCCAAGGCGCAGCCGGGCATGGACGGCCAGAAGGGCTACCTGATCCAGGCCGCGAAGCAGGAGCTCAGCCGCCAGAACATCAAGGAGGCCGACATCGCGGCCGGCGGCTGGACGATCACCCTCAACATCGACAAGAAGAAGCAGGCCGCGCTGGAGAAGGCCGTCAACGACGAGCTGGAGTCCAAGCTCGACCGCAAGGACACCAAGGAGCGCCCGGTCGACCAGAACGTCCAGGCCGGCGCCACCTCCGTGGACGCCAAGACCGGGGCCATCGTCGCCATGTACGGCGGCGTGGGCCTGACGGAGAAGTCCGAGAGCAACGCCCTGCGCACCGACTACCAGCCGGGCTCCACCTTCAAGCCGGTCGTACTGGCCACCGCCCTGGAGACCGGGGCGAAGACCCAGGACGGCCGTCTGATCACCCCGAACGCCCTCTACGACGGCACCAGCAAGCGCCCCGTGGTCGGCAGCGACACCCCCTTCGCCCCGCAGAACCAGGACGACGTCAACTACGGCGACCCGATGCTCACGGTCCAGGAGGCCACCAACTCCTCCGTGAACTCCGTGTACGCCCAGATGTTCGTCGACGCCAAGCCGGAGGTCGTGAAGAAGACCGCGCTCTCCCTCGGCATGCGCGACCGCGAGGGCTGGCCCGCCGACAAGCCCGCCATGTCGCTCGGCACCATGAGCGCCAACACGGTGGAGATGGCCGGGGTCTACGCCACCTTCGGCAACCACGGCAAGAAGGTCACCCCGACCATCATCAAGAGCGCCGAGCACGTGGACGCCGACTACAAGCCGGTCAACCCCATCGGCGCCCAGGTGCTCAAGCGCGAGACCGCCGACACCGTCACCAAGGTCCTGACCGGCGTGGTCCAGGACGGCTCCGGCAAGGCCGTGCGCAGCGACGCCTACCAGGCCGCCGGCAAGACCGGTACCACCGAGTCCAACGTCGCCGCCTGGTTCACCGGCTACACCCCGGAGCTCGTCACCGTCGTCGCGATGTTCGGTGAGGACCCGAACTCGCACAAGCAGGTCACGCTGACCGGTACGGCCGGCAAGGGCCGCGCCGGCGGTTCCAGCTTCCCCGCCCAGATCTGGCAGGCGTACACGACGGCCGCGCTCTCGGGCGTCAAGACGGGCGAGTTCGACCTGTCGGACGCCAACATGGGCACCCCGGTCGCCCCGACCCGCACCGCGGTCCCGTCCACCGGCCCGACCGGCAGCATCACCCCGTCGCCCTCCGGCTCCGGCACCCGCCCGACGGGCAGCCCGGACCCCACCGGCAGCGGCGGCACCGGCAAGCCGGACCCGACCTCGTCGACGAAGAACCCGACCCCGCCGACGAAGAACCCGACGCCCCCGACGGGTGACCCGCAGCCGCCGACGAAGAAGCCGACGCCGCCGGTCCCGCCGAACCCGGACCTGCTCCAGTAGCAGGCCCGCCGGTACCGGGAACACCACCGCCCCGCAGCGAGAACGCTGCGGGGCGGCGGTGTTTTCCGACGGTCGGTACGCGAGGTGTCAGCGCCGGTCGTGCGCCCCGGGCAGCGGCAGCTCGAACCAGACCACCTTGCCGCTGCTCAGCCGGGTCGCGCCCCAGCGCCGCGCCATGCGGTTGACCAGGAACAGGCCGCGCCCGCCCTCGTCGGTGTCCCGGGCCCGGCGCTGGCGGGGCAGCTGCGGGGAGTCGTCGCCGACCTCGCAGCGCAGGACGTCCGTCCGCAGCAGGCGCAGGGTCACGGGCCGCTCGGCGTACCGGACGGCGTTCGTGACCACCTCGCTGACCAGCAGCTCCAGCGAATCGCTCAGCTCCTCCAGCCCCCAGCGGGCCAGGGCGCGGCGGGCGAACCGGCGGGCCCGGCCCGGAGCGGTCTCCTCCGGGTCCAGGAACCAGTACGCCACGTCGCTGGGCGCGATCCCCTCGAAGCGGGCCGCGAGCAGCGCGATGTCGTCGTCCCGGTCGCCCGGGCCGAGCATGTCCAGCACGTCGTCGCAGAGGGCCTCCAGCGGCGGCGAGTGGTCCAGCCCCGTCAGCTGCGCGGTGGTGGCGAGCCGTTCGCGCAGCTGGTCGATGCCCGTCCACACGTCCCGCAGCCGGGACTCCACCAGCCCGTCCGTGTACAGCAGCAGCGTGGCCCCGGCCGGGGCGTCCAGCTCCACGGCCTCGAAGTCCACCCCGCCGACCCCGATGGGGGCGCCCGGCGGGACGCGCAGCACCTCGGCGCGGCCGCCCAGGTGCAGCAGGACCGGCGGCGGGTGGCCGGCGTTGGCGATGGTGATCCGGTGCGAGACCGGGTCGTAGACCGCGTACAGGCAGGTGGCCATCCGGTCGGAGCCGAGCCGCTGGGCCTGCTCGTCCAGGTGGTGCAGCACCTCGGCCGGGGGCAGGTCCAGCTGGGCCAGGGTCTGCGCGGTCGTGCGCAGCTGGCCCATGATCGCGGCGGAGGTCATGGAGTGGCCCATGACGTCGCCGACGACCAGGGCGACCCGGCTGCCGGGCAGCGGTATGGCGTCGTACCAGTCGCCGCCGACCCGGGCCGTCTCGGCGGCGGGCAGGTAGCGCGAGGCGAGCCGCACGCCGGTGGGCTGGGGCAGGCCGTCGGGCAGCATCGTGCGCTGGAGCTCGTCGGCGATGTAGGCCTCGCGCCCGTAGAGCACGGCCTTGTCGATGCCGAGCGCGGTGTGCGTGGCCAGCTGGGCGGCGACGAGCAGGTCGTTCGTCTCGAAGGCGTCCCGGTCCGGGGTGCGCAGGAACACCGCCGCGCCGATCACGCGGCGGCGGCCGCGCAGCGGGGCCAGGATGGCCCGCTGCCCGCGCGGCACCGGATGGTCGGAGCCCAGCAGCTCGGGCAGCGCGTCCCGGGCGCCGGGCGCCGACCCGAACACGGGCCGGACGCCGCGCAGCACCTCGGCGAGGGCACCGCCGGGCCGGATCTCGCACAGCTCCGCCGCGGGCAGGTCACCCTGCGGTCCGACCAGCGGCAGCTGGCTGAAGTCGAGCTCGCCGGCGCCCCCCGCGGCTCCGGCGGCCTCGCCGCCGTCGGCCAGGCCCAGATCGTCGATCGGCCGGAGCCGGTCGGTGCGGCGCAGCCTTAAAACGACCGGGCCGACGGGCCGCTCGTCGCCGACCGGCAGCGGATCGCGCAGGTAGACGAGGATGGCGTCGGAGAAGGTGGGTACGGTCGCCCGGCACAGGCCGAGCACGATCTCGTCGAGGTCGATGCCGCGGGCGATCCGGCGCGTGGCCGCGCCGACGAACCGCAGCCGGTCGCCCTCGCGCCGGGCCACGCCGACCTCGCCGGGTCCGGCGCCGGTCCCGCCGCCGGTCCCGCCCGTGCCCGCGGCCCCCGCGGGAAGCGGGCCGCCCGTCGCGACGGCCGCGCCCGGGGTCTCCTCGGGCCGGCCGGCGTTGCGGGCGGCCCCGCCGTCACGGCTCCGGGCTCCCTCGGGGTCCGAGTCCGCCGGGCCGTGGCCGGAGACGGCCTCGCCGGCGGTGCCCCGGGGGCGCGGGAAATCGGCATGCGTGCGTACGGCCTCGGCGGCCGCGATGGGGGCCTTGCCGTGGCCGAGCTCGTCCGTACCTCCGCCGGGGGCGACGGTGGGCTGCGGGCCCTCCTGGGAGGTGGGGTACTCCGTCACGCGTGGAATTCCGTCCGTTTGCGCTCGATGTGCGCTGCACTCAACTCGGTCAGTCGCGGTATACCCGCTCAGCGGCGGGGGCACCACCACCCCCGGGTTCCGCGTCCCGCTCGTTACCTTTCTTTCCGCGTCGACCTCCGGTCAAGTCCCGGTCGCCGCAGGTCATTTACGGGTGCGGGACCGGGAAGGCCCCCCGCGTACGACCGGCGGAGGACGATCCTACGTTTGAACCCCGGGGGCGCATCAAGGGTCTCATGACGTCATATGCGCCGGGGTGCGGTCCCAGTCCTCGGGCAGAACCGGAACTTCCCAGGCCGGATCGGGCCTCCAGTTCTCCCAGCCGTCACAGAACGGAGGCCCCCACGCCTTGACGACCTCCAGCGCCGCGCGGCCCGCCTCCTCGACGCGCCGCGCCTGCTCCGGGCCGATCAGGCCGATCCGCCGCGCCTGCGCGAACTCGTCCTCGTCCCGCCAGGTCCAGCCGCGGTCCGGGTCGACGGTGATGTCGAGGAAGTGGTCCACCGAGTCCACCCCGCCCGACCAGCGGGTGCGGGGCTCCTCCAGGTTGACGTACCAGTTCTTGAACACCCAGCCGCGGTCCCAGAACAGCCACACCGACCACGGATCGGCGGGCCGGGCCAGCTTGAGCACCCCGGCGCCGAACCAGCGCGCCCGCTCGGTGGTGCGCGGCGCGGTGTAGCGGGTGGCGAGGGGCTCGCGGTGGACGGGGGTGCCGTCGGCGAGCACGGGCTTGACGCATTCGGTGCCGGGGGCCATCCACACCGCGAGCAGCTCGTCGGTGTCCTGGACGACGGTGACCGGGCGGGCGATGTGGACGGCGCCGGCCGGCCCCGGGGCGTGGTCGCGGTAGCGCCACAGGACGGGAGTCCCCGGCGCCCAGTGCGTGCCCTGCGTTCCGCCCGGCGCGGCGGGGTCCGCCGCGCCGGTGCCGGGCCTGGAAGTACCTGTCATGCGCAGATCTTAGGGCGGCGCCCCTCCCGGATGCTGCGGTGCAGGTCACGGTGGGGGCCGGGGGGCGCGAACGACCGGATTCGGCCCCTGGCCGGGGAGGTTCAGGGCCGGGTCATCCGCAGCACGTCCAGGGCCTCGTCCAGCTGCCGGAGCGTCAGCGCGCCCCGGTCGACGTACCCGGACTCCAGGACCACCTCGCGGATGGTCTTGCGTTCGGCGAGGGAGCGCTTGGCCACCTTGGCGGCCTCCTCGTACCCGATGTAGCGGTTCAGCGGGGTCACCACCGAGGGCGAGGACTCGGCGTACTCCCTGGCCCGTTCGGCGTTGGCGGTGATCCCGTCGACGGTGCGGTCGGCCAGCAGGCGGCTCCCGTTCGCCAGCAGCCGGATCGATTCGAGGAGGTTGCGGGCCATCACGGGGAGCATCACGTTGAGCTCGAAGTTGCCGGCGGCGCCCGCCACGGTGACGGCGGTGTCGTTGCCCGTCACCTGCGCGGCGATCATCAGGAGGGCCTCCGGGACGACCGGATTGACCTTCCCGGGCATGATCGAGGAGCCCGGCTGGAGATCCGGCAGATTGATTTCGGCCAATCCGGTGCGCGGTCCCGAGGCCATCCAGCGCAGATCGTTGCAGATCTTGGTGAGCGAGACGGCGACCGTACGGAGCATCCCCGAGGTCTCCACCAGCGCGTCCCGGGCCCCCTGGGCCTCGAAGTGGTCGCGGGCCTCGGTCAGCGGCAGTCCGGTGGCCCGCGCCACCTCGGCGATCACGGCCGCCGAGAACCCCGGCGGGGTGTTGATCCCGGTGCCGACGGCGGTACCGCCCAGCGGCAGCTCGGCCAGCCGGGGGAGGGCGGCGTTCAGCCGCTCGATCCCGTAGCGGATCTGGGCCGCGTAGCCGCCGAACTCCTGGCCCAGGGTGACCGGGGTGGCGTCCATCAGGTGGGTGCGGCCGGACTTGACCACCTCGGCGAACTCGGCGGCCTTGCGCTCCAGGGCCAGTTCCAGGTGGCGCAGGGCCGGGACCAGGTCGTGGGTGACGGCGGCGGTGGCGGCGATGTGGATGGACGAGGGGAACACGTCGTTGGAGCTCTGCGAGGCGTTGACGTGGTCGTTGGGGTGGACCTCGCGCCCGAGCCGCTCGGTGGCCAGGGTGGCGATCACCTCGTTGGTGTTCATGTTGGACGAGGTCCCGGAGCCGGTCTGGAACACGTCGACGGGGAAGTGCTCGTCCCAGCGGCCCTCGGCGACCTCCGCCGCCGCGGAGCGGATGGCTCCGGCCGTCTCCCCGTCCAGCACCCCGAGCTCCGCGTTGACCAGGGCGGCGGCCGCCTTGATCCGGGCCAGGGCCTCGATGTGGGCGCGTTCGATGTGCTGCCCGGAGAGCGGGAAGTTCTCCACCGCGCGCTGGGTCTGGGCGCGCCATTTGGCGTGCGCGGGCACCCGGACCTCACCCATGGAGTCGTGCTCGATCCGGAACTTCTCCACCTGCTGATCATCGGTCATCTTCACATCCTCCTCAGAAAGTTGAGCAATTGTCTTGTTCGGACTGTTCCCATCTCCCCTACCGGCCAGTAAATACCGGGGGTAACACCGCTATCGGGGAGGCAGTACATGGCTCGTTCGCGTACGGAATCCAGGCTCAGATCTACATTCGCCGCGGTCGCGGCGGTCGCGGCCGCCCTCGGGGGCGTCACCGCCATCACCCCCATGGCCGAAGCGGCCCCCGCCGCATCCGGCGCGATCACACCCCTGTCGCCGGAGCTCGAAGCCATCCGCGCCGCCGAGGCCGTCAAGATCTACGGCGACCCGGCCGTCCGCCCCCTCGCCGAGCGCAAGACCGGGCTCATCTCCCTCGGCGACAGCGAGATCTCGGGCGAGGGCGTGGGGAACTACGACCCCGCCACCAACACCTCCACCAACCAGTGCCACCGCTCGCCGGACTCCGCGATCCACCGCACCGGCATCCCGGCCGACCTGACCTTCAACGTCGCCTGCTCCGGCGGCTACACCGGCAACATCCGCATCGGCGGCAGCAAGCAGTACGCCGACGAGCTGGTGCAGAGCGACAACCTCGCCATCAAGGCCCGCAATACGAAGATCAAGATGGTGCTGCTGGTCGCCGGGGCCAACGACGACCTCCAGTTCGGCCCCGTCATGACCGACTGCGTCACCCGCTGGGTGCTCAGCCAGGGCACCTGCGAACCCAAGTACGGCCCCGGCTGGCAGTCCCGCGTCGACGGCCTGAAGCCCAAGGTCGAGGCCACCATCGGCGACCTCAAGACGGTCATGCGCGACGCCGGCTACGCCGACTCCGACTACAAGCTCGTCGTGATGGGCTACCCCAGCCCCATCGGCCCCGACTTCAACGACAACCCCGACTTCCCCGGCAAGCTCCCCGGAGGCTGCGCCGGCTACGACTCCGACGCCGCCTGGGGCCGCAACTACGCCGTCCCCACCTTCGAGAAGGGCATGCGCGCCGCCGCCCTCGCCGCCGGCGCCACCTACCTGGACGACTCCCGGCTCTTCCAGGGCCACGAGGTGTGCATGGAGGACACCTGGGCCCGCGGCCTCTACCTCGACCTCGGGGACCACTTCCCCTGGGACGAGAACACCGCACGCCAGTCCTTCCACCCCAACTACCGCGGCCACGGCGCCTTCGCCTCCTGCCTCACCCAGCTCTACGACTCCGGACTGCGGGAGGCCTCCTGCGCCGACTCCGCGAGCACCGGCACCCCCGTCCTCCAGGCCGGCGCCTGGGACGACCTCTACAAGCCCCTGAGGAACGAGGCCACCGGCAACTGCCTCGACTCCTTCGGCGGCTCCAGCGCCAACGGCACCAAGGTGGTCGGCTGGGACTGCCACGGCGGCCGCAACCAGGGCTGGTGGTACGACACCGCCAACAAGTCCGTCCACGTCGAACTCACCCAGGACCGCTGCCTCGACGTCCCCGGCGCCAACTACACGGCCGGCACCGGCCTCATCCTGTGGAACTGCCACGGCGGAGCCAACCAGCAGTTCGTCCGCGACGGCGCCGCGCTGCACCCCGCCGCCGCCCCCGCCCTGTGCCTGACCGTCGCCGCCGCCCACGACCCGCTGCGCCTGCAGACCTGCAACGGATCGGCGGCCCAGCGCTTCGCGTAGGGCGCGCGCCGGCGGATTTGGCGCCGGTTTGGAGAACTTCTGGAGGGGCTCGGCAGCATGGAGAACGTCCAGCCCCCACCCACACCCTCCGAAGGAGGTGCTTCGAGATGAAGAAGATCCAGATCCGCAAGGCCGGCCCGGTCCGCCTGACCTCTTCCGCGTGCTCGCACTACCCGAGCCCCGCGTAACCGCACCCCGGGCGCGTTCGCGCAAGGGGCGTCCCCACGCACACCGGGGGCGCCCCCACCGGTCCGGGCCCGGCCGACGAGAGACGGAGCCCCGCCATGGCGGAGCCAGGCCACCCCACCCCGGACCACACCCCGCTGGCGCTGCATCCGCTGGTGTACCTGGAGGACGGCGACGAGGTCACCATCGGACGCCGTGACACCGAGTCCTACGCGATCTTCCCGCCCGACGGGGCCGCACTCGTACGCCGTCTCCAGGACGGCGCCACCCCCGCCCAGGCCGCCGACTGGTACGAGGCCGAATACGGCGAGCGCGCCGACGTCGCGGACGTGGTCGAGGCCCTGCGCGAACTCGGGTTCGTCCGCGCCGAGGGCGAACCGGAACCCGTCACCGGACCCGTGCGCTGGCAGCGGCTCGGCCGGGCGGCCTTCTCACCCGCCGCCTGGACCGCCTACGGGTTGATCGTCGCCTGGGCCGCGGTCAGCGTCATCCGCGACCCCGGCCTCCTGCCGACCCCCGACGACCTCGTCTTCAGCCACTACTACGCGGTCATCACCCTCGTCCTGTTCGTCGTGGCGGTCCCGCTCATCGCCGTCCACGAGATCTTCCACGCGCTCGCCGGCCGCCGCCTGGGCATCCGCTCGCGCACGAGGATGTCGTACCGCTTCTACTTCCTCGTCGTGGAGACCTCCCTCGACGGCCTCGCCGGCGTGGAACGCCGCAAGCGCTACCTGCCGATCCTCGCCGGAATGGTCGCCGACGTCCTGCTGATCGCCCTCGCCGTCATCACCGCCGGCCTCGCGCACGGACTGACCGCCCGCGTCTGCGCGGCGGTGGCCTTCACCACCTTCATCCGGCTGCTCTGGCAGTTCTTCCTCTACCTGCGCACCGACGTCTACGTCCTCATCACCACCGTCCTCGGCTGCGTCGACCTGCACACCACGGCCGTGCGCATGCTCGCCAACCGGGTCAACCGGCTGCTGGGACGGACCGACCGGCTCACCGACGAGTCCCTGTGGCACCCCGTCGACCGGCGGGCGGCCCGCTGGTACTCCTGGCTGCTGCCCATCGGCTACGCCGTCAGCCTCACCACCTTCCTGTGGGGCGTGGGACCCGTCTTCCTCTCCATGACCGCCGCCTCCCTCGACCGGTTCGGCGCCGGCCACCACGCGACCTGGGTCCAGCTCCTCGACGCGGCCGTGTTCCTCGTCCTGACCTTCGGCCAGATCGCCTTCGCCCTCTGGCTCGCCGCCAGGGAGCGGCTGCGCGGCCGGCGGGCCCGGCTCCACCACGTCATCGCCTGACGGGACCACCCCCGGCGGGCCTCTTCCGAAAGGCGGGCCCATGACCGGGCACCACTGGATCTCCGCGCCCCACCGCGCCGCGCGCACCACCCTCCTGGACGGCCTCGACCTGCCGCCGCTGCTGGCCGCCGTCGACGCGCACCGGCGCCTGCGCGGCCCGTACACCGCGGCCGGGACCCTGCTGCGGCGCGTGGCCCCCGGGGCGCTGGAGCGACGGCCCGCACTGGCCGCCCGCCACTACATCGAACTCCAGGAGAGCACGCCCGAACTGGCCCCGCTGGTCCCGCCCGTCACCCACCACATCGAGGAGCAGTCCACGGCCGGCGAGGTCAGCCGCTACCCGGCCCGCCTGCACTCCCTGCGCGTCGCCCACGGCATCGTCGACTTCCTCCTCACCGCCCTCGCCGACGCCGCCGCCGGCCCGCGCACCCTCGTCGTGGAGAACGTCCAGCACGCCGACGTGACCGACCAGGAGTTCCTCGCCGCCGCCCTCCGCCGGATCCCGCCCGACCTGCTCACCCTCGTCCTGTGCACGGGCACGGCCGAACTCCTCGACCCGCCCGGATTCCCCTCCCTCTCGCTCCCCGACGCCCTCGCCGCGCACACCACCCGCACCGGCGCCGAAGCCCCGGCCGAAGCCCCCGCCGCCGCACCGGCCCCCGCCGTTTTGGACCCCGAGGCCGCGCGCCGCTACGTGGACGGCGACTGCACCGACGACGACCCCGCCCCGGCCGCCGCCTACGCGGCCCTGCCCGAAGCCGCCCGCACCGCCCTCCACGACGCCCGCGCCGCCGCACTCGCCGCCCGCGCCGAGGCCGGCGAGCCCTCGCTGCGCCTGGGCGCCCTCCCGTTCCACCTGGTCCGCGGCGGAGACCCCGGCGGGGCCGGGGCCGAGGCCCTCCGCACGGCCATGCTGCGCTGCAAGTACCTGGGCTTCTACCACCTCGCGGCCGAACTGGGCGACGAGGGACGGCGGCTGGTGGACCCGGCCCGCCGCCCCGACCTGTGGTGGATCTTCATCCGCGAGTCCGGCGTGTGCCTCGCCGCGGCCGGCCGGCCCGACGAGTCGGCCGTCCTCCAGGAAGAGGCCCGCACGGCCACCCAGAGCCCCGCGCACCACATGAAACTCGCCTACGAGATCGGCATGCTGTACGCCCGCCACTACCCCGAGGAACGGCGCGACCCCCGCCGGGCCCGGGCCTGGGTCAACACCGCCATCGCCATCGCCGACCTCCTGCCCGACCCCAAGGAACGCGCCTTCTACTCCGTCTTCAACCGCAACGGCCTCGCCCTCGTCGAGGTCCGCGACGGACGCCCCGACGAGGCCCTGCGCCTGCTGGACCAGGGCATCGAGCGGCTGGACCGGGAACTCGGCCTCGGGGAGCGCACCTGGCACCAGGTCGGCCTGCGCTACAACCGCGCCCAGGTCAACAGCATGGCGGGCCGGCTGGAGGCGGCCCTGGCCGACTACGGCGAGATCATGGACGCCGACGACGACTTCGCCGACCACTACTTCAACCGGGGCAACATCCTGCGCAAACTGGGCCGCCCCGAGGAGGCCATCGCCGACTACGAGCGGGCCCTCTCCTTCGAACCCCCCTTCCCCGAGGCCTACTACAACCGCGGCGACGCCCGGCTCGAACTCGGCGACACCGAAGGCGCCCTGGCCGACTTCGCCCGCACCCTCGAACTCGACCCCGACAACCGCGAGGCCCTCCTCGCCCGCGCCGGACTGCTCGCCGACCTCGGCGACGCCGAGGGGGCCCTGACGGACGTCACCGCCGGGCTGGCCCTGGCCCCCGACCACGCCCACCTCCTGTGCCTGCGCGGCCGCCTGCTGGCCGAGGCCGGACGCACCAAGGAGGCGGCCGAATCCCTCGAAGCCGCCCTCGCCGGCGACCCCGGGCTCGCCGAGGCCTGGGCCGTCAAGGGCGAAATCGCCTACGGCGAAGGCGACCTGGAGACCGCGGTGGCCGATTTCGACCGGGCGCTCGCACTCGCCGACCGCCCCGACTTCCGCTTCAACCGGGCCGTGGTCCACGAGAGCGCCCACCGCTACGCCCGCGCCGCCGAGGACTTCGACACCGTGTACGCGGCCACCGCCGACCCCGACGCGGCCGAACGCCGCGACGCCTGCCGGCGCGCGGCCGCGCACACCGCCGTCTGAGCCGGAACGCCTCCGATGAGCGTGCGGCAGCGGGAGGACGAACGGGGGAGCGCGGGGAGCGGGCGGCCCCGGCCGGGAGACCGGCCGGGGCCGCCCGGCCCGGCTGAGCCGTTCACCGAGGCCATGGCCCGCCTGGTGTCCGGGGTGGCCGTGGTCAGCGCCCGCAGGGCCGACGGGAGCCCGTGCGGACTGCTGGTGTCCTCCGTCAGCTCCTACAGCGTGGCCCCGCCGTCCGTCCTGCTGGCGCTCGCCCGCGGCTCGCGCACCTACCGGGCGATGGACGCACGGGTGGGCACCCCCTTCGGGGTGCACCTGCTGGGCTCCGCCGACGAGGCCCTCGCGAAGGTGTTCGCGGGGCGCTCGGAGGACAAGTTCGCGGACGTGCCCTGGAACTGGGACGAGGACACGCCCCGGATCGAGGGGGTCCCGGTCTACCTCAAGTGCCGGGCCGCCGCCGTGTTCCCGCACGGGGACCACACGGTGCTGGTGGGCGAGGTCGACGGCTGCGCCCTGGCGGACGGCGACCCGCTCGTCTACTACCGGCGCCGCCTCGACTGGCGCCTGGGCTGACCCGCGGCCGCGCCTCCGACGGCATCTCCGGCGGCATCTCCGGCGGCCCGGCCCTCAGAGCCCGGCCGGCTCCAGGAGCAGGGGGCGGCGACATCGGCCGTGTTCGGTGCCGGTCGGGGGCAGCCCGCCCAGCAGGGCCCGCTGCACCGCCTGCAGCCCCGGCCCGGGCTCGATCCCGACGTCCGCGACCACCACCCGCCGCACCCGCGCGTACGCGTCCAGGGCCTCGGCCCGCCGCCCGGCACTGGCCAGGGCCAGCATCAGCTGCTCGTGCAGCCCCTCCCGCAACGGGTGCCGCGCGCACAGCTCGGCCAGTTCGGCGATCACCTCGGCCGACCGGCCCGCGCAGATGTCGGCGCCGATCCGGTCCTGGACCAGCGCCATCCGCTCCTCCTCCAGTCGGACCGCGTGGTACGCGGGGAGGCGGGCCGGCCCCAGGTCGGCCAGCGGCCGCCCCCGCCACATCGCGAGCGCCGCGCGGAAGGCCTCGCCCGCCGCCGTGCAGTCACCGGCGCCCCGCAGGTCCCGGCCGAGCGCGGCCCGGGCGCGGGAGCGGTCCAGGTCCAGCTCCCCGGGCTCCACGCGCAGCACGTAGCCGGAGCCGCTCGTACGCAGCACCGGATGGCGGCGCGGGTCGCCGCCCGCGCTGCCGTGCCCCGGATCCAGCGTCCGGCGCAGCCCGGACACGTACATCTGCAGGGTCGCCTGGGCGGACCGGGGCGGCCGCCCGTCCCATAACTCCTCGATCAGCATCTCCGCGCAGGCCAGCCGGTTGGCGTGGAGCAGCAGGACCGCCAGCAGGGCGCGCTGCTTGAGCCGGCCGGGCGTGCGCACCACGCCCGCGCGGCGCACCTCCAGCGGCCCGAGGAGCAGGTAGCTGGGCTCGTCCGCCTCGCCCCCGGCGGCGGGGCCGTCACCGGGTCTGCCACCCGGGGCGGAGACACCGGCCGGACGTCTCTTCCGCGCCTGCTGCTGTGCGGCCATTCCCAGTCACCCTCGCCCGCGCCACGGCGCCGGAGAGCGCCTGTCCGTCGTCGGCCAACGGCATGCCCCCGGCGGCCGTACCGCCCCGCACACCACGGCATACGTTCGAGCCTCGGGGGCCGCGTGTCACGGGCGCGAACCAGCCAATGACGGACCGTCACACGAGCGGCTGCCGGAGCTCGCCCGCGGCCGCCGCCACGCCCAGGGCGGCCAGCTGCCCGCGCACCTCGCGGGGCCGGTTGGTGATGATCGTCTCCACCCCGAGACGGACGCACAGCTCCACGTCCTCGGGCTCGTCCACGGTCCACACCCGCACCCGCAGCCCCTTGGCCCGCAGCCGCCCCACCAGCCCCGGATCCCGGCGCACCAGGTCGATCCCCGGACCGGCGTGCCCCGCGAACGGCGGGCGCGGGGCGCGCAGCCGCCGCTCGATCAGGTAGACGGACGGCAGCCCGGGCGCCAGCCGGTGCAGCCGGGTCAGCGCGTTGCGGGAGAAGCTCATCACCTCGATCCGGCCGTCGGCCCCGTCGGCCAGCCCGTGCTCCCGCAGGACCCGCACCAGCTCGGCCTCCAGCCGCCCGCCCGCACGCGTGGGGTGCTTGGTCTCCACGGCCAGCCCCACCGGCCGGTCGGCCGCCAGGGCCTCCTTG
>NZ_JBFBGN010000153.1:0-15491 GCF_040684675.1 Streptomyces sp. NPDC089915
GCGCCGGCCCAGGGCCAACGCCCCTCCCTCACAGAGATCACGCTTCGGGTTCAGCTACGTCGGATGATGCATCCGACGCAATTCCGCCCAGTTTCAGCTGCAACCGCTGGTGGAGCCGCAGCCCTCGCAGATGTAGCAGGAGCCGGCACGCTGCATCTTCGTGCCGCAGGAGAAGCACAGCGGGGCGTCGGCGGAGACGCCCATCTGCATCTCGACCAGCTCGGCGTTGCTGTGCGCCGTCTTCGGGGCCGGGACCGGGACGATCGTCACCGGCTTGGCCACCGGGGCCAGGGGCGCCGACTGGGCGAGGGACTCGGTGTCGAGCTCCTCGTCGAGCGGCTCGTAGGAGCCGGTGTCGAGGTGGCGCTGACGCTCCTCGGCGGAGTGGATGCCGAGGGCCGAACGGGTCTCGAAGGGCAGGAAGTCCAGCGCCACGCGACGGAAGATGTAGTCGACGATCGACTGCGCCATCCGCACGTCCGGGTCGTCCGTCATACCGGCCGGCTCGAAGCGCATGTTGGTGAACTTCGCGACGTACGTCTCCAGCGGGACGCCGTACTGCAGGCCGACCGAGACGGCGATCGAGAAGGCGTCCATCATGCCCGCGAGGGTCGAACCCTGCTTGGACATCTTCAGGAAGACCTCGCCCAGGCCGTCGTCCGGGTAGGAGTTGGCCGTCATGTAGCCCTCGGCGCCACCGACCGTGAAGGAGGTGGTGATCCCCGGGCGGCCCTTGGGGAGGCGCTTGCGGACCGGGCGGTACTCGATGACCTTCTCGACCGCCGTGCGGATGGTCTCCTCGGCCTTCGCGGTGACCTCGGCCTTCTCCTCCTCCTTCTTCTTGGCGGAGAGGGGCTGGCCGACCTTGCAGTTGTCGCGGTAGATCGCGAGCGCCTTGACGCCCAGCTTCCACGCCTCGAAGTAGATCTCCTCGATCTCCTCGACGGTCGCCGTCTCCGGCATGTTGACCGTCTTCGAGATCGCGCCGGAGATCCAGGGCTGGATCGCGGCCATCATGCGGACGTGGCCCATCGCGGAGATGGAGCGCTCGCCCATCGCGCAGTCGAAGACCTCGTAGTGCTCGGTCTTCAGGCCGGGGGCGTCGACGACGTTCCCGTGCTCGGCGATGTGGGAGACGATCGCCTCGATCTGCTCCTCCTGGTAACCCAGGCGGCGCAGGGCCTGCGGGACGGTGCCGTTGACGATCTGCATCGAGCCGCCGCCGACGAGCTTCTTGAACTTGACCAGGGCCAGGTCCGGCTCGACACCGGTGGTGTCGCAGGACATCGCGAGACCGATGGTGCCGGTCGGCGCGAGGACGGAGGCCTGGGAGTTGCGGAAGCCGTTCTTCTCGCCGAGGCGCAGGACGTCCTGCCAGGCCTCGGTGGCCGCGGCCCAGATCGCGTTGTCCAGGTCGTCGGTGCGCGGCGCGACGGCGTTGGCGTCGGCGTGCTGCTTCATGACGCGCTTGTGCGAGTCGGCGTTGCGGGCGTAGCCGTCGTACGGGCCGACGATGGCGGCCAGCTCGGCGGAGCGCTTGTACGCGGTGCCGGTCATCAGCGAGGTGATCGAGGCGGCGAGGGTGCGGCCGCCGTCCGAGTCGTACGCGTGGCCGGTGGCCATCAGCAGGGCGCCGAGGTTGGCGTAGCCGATACCCAGCTGGCGGAAGGCGCGGGTGTTCTCGCCGATCTTCTGCGTCGGGAAGTCCGCGAAGCAGATGGAGATGTCCATCGCGGTGATGACGAGCTCGACGACCTTGGCGAAGCGCTCGGCGTCGAAGGACTGGTCGCCCTTGCCGTCGTCGTTCAGGAACTTCATCAGGTTCAGCGAGGCGAGGTTGCAGGACGTGTTGTCCAGGTGCATGTACTCGCTGCAGGGGTTGGACGCGGTGATGCGGCCGGACTCGGGGCAGGTGTGCCAGTTGTTGATCACACCGTCGTACTGGATGCCCGGGTCGGCGCAGGCCCACGCGGCCTCGGCGAGCTTGCGGAAGAGCGCCTTGGCGTCGACCTTCTCGATGACCTCGCCGGTCATGCGGGCACGCAGGCCGAAGTCGGTGCCGTTCTCGACAGCCGTCATGAACTCGTCGTTCACGCGGACGGAGTTGTTGGCGTTCTGGTACTGGACGGACGTGATGTCGTCGCCGCCCAGGTCCATGTCGAAGCCCGCGTCGCGCAGGGCGCGGATCTTCTCCTCCTCCTTCACCTTGGTGGCGATGAAGTCCTCGACGTCCGGGTGGTCCACGTCCAGGACGACCATCTTGGCCGCGCGGCGGGTGGCGCCGCCCGACTTGATCGTTCCGGCGGAGGCGTCGGCGCCGCGCATGAAGGAGACCGGGCCGGAGGCGTTGCCGCCGGAGGAGAGGAGCTCCTTGGAGGAGCGGATGCGGGAGAGGTTCAGGCCGGCGCCGGAGCCGCCCTTGAAGATCATGCCCTCTTCCTTGTACCAGTCGAGGATCGACTCCATGGAGTCGTCGACGGCCAGGATGAAGCAGGCGGAGACCTGCTGCGGCTGGGGCGTGCCGACGTTGAACCACACCGGGGAGTTGAAGCTGAAGATCTGGTGCAGGAGGGCGTAGGTCAGCTCGTGCTCGAAGATCTCCGCGTCGGCGGGGGACGCGAAGTAGTCGTAGTCCTCGCCGGCCTTGGTGTACGTCTTCACGATGCGGTCGATGAGCTGCTTCAGACCGGTCTCGCGCTGCGGCGTGCCGACGGCGCCGCGGAAGTACTTGCTGGTGACGATGTTGACCGCGTTCACCGACCAGAAGTCGGGGAACTCGACGCCGCGCTGCTCGAAGTTGACCGAGCCGTCGCGCCAGTTGGTCATGACGACGTCACGGAGCTCCCAGTTCACCTCGTCGTACGGGTGCACGCCGGGGGTGGTGTGGATGCGCTCGATCCGAAGGCCGGCCTTGGCGGCCTTGGTCCCCTTGGCGCGGGAACCACGTGCCGAGCTGCTCGCCGTCTCTGTCATGCCGCCTGCCTCCCATATGCGGGCAAAAACGCCCTAAAGTGCCAGCGATATTCCGCGGCACAATGCTGTGTCTGTATCTACGAATCTCGCCCTGCCGACCGGCGGGGCCGCACTGCGCTGCGGCCCGTCCGGTCAGTCGGCGGCGGAGGCGGGCACGGGGACGACCGAGGGGGTCTTCCCGGGCTCGCACTCATGGGGATGAGGCCGCGGTTCGCGGAGTTCCGCGATGGCGGTCTCGAAGTCTTCAAGGGTGTCGAAAGCTTTGTAGACGGACGCGAACCGCAGGTACGCGACCAGGTCGAGCTCCTGCAACGGGCCGAGTATGGCCAGACCCACGTCGTGGGTGGTCAGCTCGGCGCTCCCGGTGGCGCGCACCGCCTCCTCGACCCGCTGGCCGAGCTTGGCGAGGGCGTCCTCGGTGACCGGCCGCCCCTGGCACGCCTTGCGGACGCCAGAGATGACCTTGGTGCGGCTGAAGGGTTCGGTGACCCCGCTTCGCTTGATCACCATCAGCGAGGCCGTCTCCACCGTCGTGAAGCGACGGGAGCAGTCGGGGCACTGACGGCGCCTGCGGATCGACGTTCCGTCGTCGGTGGTGCGGCTGTCGACGACGCGGCTGTCGGGGTGCCTGCAGAAGGGGCAGTGCATGGTTCCCTCACCCTCCTCTTGGCACGGCTGAATCACCCCACGGAGCCCTTCGGCGACAGAGAGCAAATCTCTGCCGGGGGCTCGTGAAGCAGCCACAAGCATATGCGATCCCGGAGGTCTGAGCAGACCGTGGACCACAACTTGTGGGTTGCGACGCTCATCCAACCACTAGATCTTGCGTTGGGGAGGATTTGCGTCCCTACGCGTGTCGCGGGGCTCGATGGCCGGATTTCACGGGTTCCGGTGCCACACTGGGCACGGACCCGGAGGGTGGCGACCCAACCGGGAAGGGTACCGTAAGCAGCAGATGCGGTTCCGAATCCGCGTTCGGACGAGGGGTCTGACACACACCGCCGGACCCCCCGCGCGGCCGGCCATCCGCACCGGTCGGCCATACACCCACCGCTCTAGCCCAGGTGGGCGATCCGCGATTTTTCACTCGAACGTGTGTTTGGCGCAACCTTTCGAAAGCTACTACCGTTGTCCAGCTAGGGAGAACATTTCGAGAGGGGCCGACGTGACCACCACCGCAGACAGTGCCACCATCACTGCCCAGAACCGCTCCCAGAGCCGACTCGAGCCGGTGCATGCCATGAGTGACGCAAGTCAGAACCCGGAGGCGGAGGCCGCCGTACGCCCCGCACGCTCGCTGCCAGGGCGACCTCCAGGCATCCGCGCCGACAGCTCCGGGCTCACGGACCGGCAGCGGAGGGTCATCGAGGTCATCCGGGACTCGGTGCAGCGGCGCGGCTACCCGCCGTCGATGCGGGAGATCGGCCAGGCCGTCGGCCTTTCCAGCACCTCCTCCGTCGCGCACCAGCTGATGGCCCTGGAGCGCAAGGGCTTCCTGCGCCGCGACCCGCACCGTCCCCGCGCCTACGAGGTCCGCGGCTCCGACCAGCCCAGCTCGCAGCCCACCGACACCACGGGCAAGCCCGCCGCCTCCTACGTCCCCCTGGTCGGCCGGATCGCGGCCGGCGGCCCGATCCTCGCCGAGGAGTCGGTCGAGGACGTGTTCCCGCTCCCCCGCCAGCTCGTCGGCGACGGTGAGCTGTTCGTGCTGAAGGTCGTCGGCGACTCGATGATCGAGGCCGCCATCTGTGACGGCGACTGGGTCACGGTCCGCCGCCAGCCGGTCGCGGAGAACGGCGACATCGTCGCCGCGATGCTGGACGGCGAAGCCACCGTCAAGCGCTTCAAGCGGGAGGACGGCCATGTGTGGCTGCTCCCGCACAACGCCGCCTACCAGCCGATCCCCGGCGACGAGGCGACCATCCTCGGCAAGGTCGTCGCGGTCCTGCGCCGGGTCTGACCTCTCCGCCCCCAGCCAGCTCCGGGACCCTCTGCGCCGGTCCCGGAGCTGTTGTATGCCCGCGCCACGCCCCCTCCCGGGGGGGCGCGGTACTACTTGCCGTCGGCCTGCGCGCTCGCGTCGATCGCCGCGAGGGAGCGCCGGACCTGGTTGCGGTCCGTGGTGTACCAGAAGTCGGGCAGCGAGGACCGCAGGAAGCTCCCGTACCGCGCCGTCGCCAGCCGGGGGTCGAGGACCGCGACGACGCCCCGGTCGCCGGAGGCCCGTACGAGCCGGCCGGCGCCCTGCGCCATCAGCAGGGCGGCGTGCGTCGCGGCGACCGCCATGAACCCGTTGCCGCCGTTCTCCTCGACCGACTTCTGCCGCGCGCTCATCAGCGGGTCGTCGGGGCGCGGGAAGGGGATCCGGTCCATGATCACCAGCTGGCAGCTGGGGCCGGGGACGTCCACCCCCTGCCAGAGGGACAGGGTCCCGAACAGGCAGGTGCGCGGATCCGCGGCGAAGGACTTGATCAGCTCGCCCAGCGTCTCCTCGCCCTGGAGCAGGATCGGGTTGTCGAGCCGCCCGCGCAGCTCCTCCGCGGCGGCCTTCGCCCCGCGCATGGAGGAGAAGAGGCCGAGGGTGCGGCCGCCCGCCGCCTCGATCAGTTCGGCCAGCTCGTCCATCATGTCGCCGCGGGTGCCCTCCCGGCCCGGGGTGGCCAGGTGCTTGGCGACGTAGAGGATGCCCTGCTTCGGGTAGTCGAACGGGGAGCCCACGTCCAGGCCGCGCCAGAGCGGCACGCCCTCCCCCTCGACCCCTTCGGGGGAGAGGCCGAGCGAGGCGGCCACGCCGTTGAAGTCCCCGCCGAGCTTGAGGGTGGCGGAGGTGAGGACCACCGAGCGGTCCTCGAAGAGCTTCTCGCGCAGCAGTCCGGACACCGACAGCGGAGCGACCCGGAGGGTGGCGCCGAAGCGGTCGTGGCGCTCGTACCACACCACGTCGTACTCGGAGCCGATCATGATGCGCTCGGCCACCGTGTGGACGTTCTCCACGGCGGCCAGGGCCTGCTTGCGGACGGCGTCCTCGTCGTGGACGGACTTGTCGCGGGTGGCGCCGATCGCGGAGATCACGTTGCGAGCGGAGTCGCGCAGCGAGGCGAGCGCGTAGCCGAGGTCCTCGGGGATCTGCTCCAGGCGTCCGGGGAAGGCCAGCTCCATCACCCGCTCGAAGGTCTCCGAGGCGGTCTGAAGGGAGTCCGCCGTCTTCTCGTCGACCAGCTTCGCGGCACGCTTCACCGCCCGGTTGACCTGCCCCGGGGTGAGCTCGCCGGTGGCGACGCCGGTGACGCGGGAGACCAGCTCGTGGGCCTCGTCCACGATCAGCACCTCGTGCTGGGGCAGGACGGGGGCGCCCTCGATCGCGTCGATGGCGAGCAGGGCGTGGTTGGTGACGACCACGTCCGCGAGCTTGGCCCGCTCCCGGGCGGCCTCCGCGAAGCACTCGGCGCCGTACGCGCACTTCGTGGCGCCCAGGCACTCCCGGGAGGAGACGGAGATCTGGGCCCACGCCTTGTCGGAGACGCCGGGGGTGAGGTCGTCTCGGTCGCCGGTCTCCGTCTCGTCCGCCCAGTCGCGCAGGCGCAGCAGGTCCTTGCCGAGCTTGCTGGTCGGCGCGGCCGCCTCGAACTGGTCGAAGAGGCCCTCCTCCTCGTCCTGCGGAGCACCCTCGTGCAGCCGGTGCAGGCACAGGTAGTTCGACCGGCCCTTGAGCATGGCGAACTGCGGCCGGCGGCGCAGCTGCGGATGCAGCGCCTCGACCGTGCGCGGCAGGTCGCGCTCGACGAGCTGGCGCTGGAGGGCCAGCGTCGCCGTGGCGACGACGACGCGCTCGCCGTGTGCGAGGGCGGGGACCAGGTAGCCGAGGGACTTGCCGGTTCCGGTGCCGGCCTGGATCAGCCGGTGGGAGTTGTCGTCGATCGCTTCGGCGACGGCTTCGGCCATGGCCACCTGGCCGGGGCGCTCCGAGCCGCCGACGGCGGAGACGGCGGCGTGGAGCAGGTCGGGGAGGGAGGGCTTCGTCATAGCAGGACCAACCCTACGGGGCGCCGCTGACAGCGGCGTACCGATCCGGCCTCACGGGCGGTACAGGGGGTTGGGCACGGTGCCGTGGACGACGATGCGGGGGCGGACGGGGTGATCGCGGTAGCCGTCCTGGTGGAGGCGGTTGCGGTTGAGGCAGAGCCGGTCGATCCGCGCGGTGAGCAGGTCGAAGAGGTCGAAGCGGTCCTTGAGGTCCGGGAAGCGGGCCTGGTGGCGGAGGATCTCCGCCCGTACGAGGGACCAGAACGCGTCCTCGGGGACTCCGAGCCGGTCGTCGCAGAGGGCGGCGAGGTAGCGGAAGACGCCGATGAACAGGCCGGAGTGGAGGAACTGGGTGAGGAAGCCGGGCGGCTCGGTGCGCAGTGCCGCGCGGGCCTCGGCGGGCAGGGACGCGTGTTCGGGCAGCGGGCCGGCGCTGATGCCGATGTCGGACACGAAGTCCTTGACCGCGAGGCGGACGGGGACGTCGCGCTCGTCGAAGATCACGACCGCGTTCTCGCCGTGCGGGGAGAAGGCGGTGCCATAGCGGTAGAGGAAGTGCAGCAGCGGGGGCAGCAGGGCCGCGAACAGGTGCTGGAGCCAGGCGGTCGGGGTGAGCCCGGAGCGGGCGACGAGCTCGGCGGTGAAGGAGCGCCCGCGCGGGTCCGTGTGGAGGAGCGAGGCGAGCGTGCGGGCGCGCTCGCCGGGATCGAGGTGGCGGGCCAGGGGTTCGCGCCAGATCGCGCCGAGGCCCTCCCGGAACTGGTACGGGACCTCGGGGAGCTGCTCGTACACGGGGTGGCGGACCGCGACCGAGGCGATCTCGCCGAGCAGGACCACCCGGCATTCCTCGCGGAGGAAGGGGTCCGCGTCCCGCAGGGAGTGGATCCAGGCGGTCACGGCGGGGGCGGCCAGGGTGAGGTCGCAGTTCAGGCCCCGCCAGACCGTGGTGTTGAAGACGGACAGCGGGAGTTTGACGCTGTGGCGGTCGGGTCTGGTGAGGTTGAGGAAGGTGCGGACGGACTGCTGCGGAAGGCGTTCGTCCGGGTCCGCGGGGAGCGGGACCAGGGCGCCGGAGGCGAGGGCGGGC
The DNA here is from genome assembly GCF_040684675.1 of Streptomyces sp. NPDC089915. Classification (NCBI taxonomy): domain Bacteria; kingdom Bacillati; phylum Actinomycetota; class Actinomycetes; order Kitasatosporales; family Streptomycetaceae; genus Streptomyces; species Streptomyces sp. NPDC089915. Next base: position 8,084 of record NZ_JBFBGN010000153.1, read on the forward strand.
GCGTAGAGGGGGAGGACGACCTCCTCCCACTGCCAGGGGTGGACGGGCAGGTAGAGGTAGCGGAGCGGGTCCAGGCCCCGGTCGCGGAGGATCCGGTCGAAGGCGGCCCGGGTGACGGGGTCGAGTTCGGCGGCGTAGAGGCGTGCGGGGTCTTCCAGGCCGGCGGCGCCCCGGTACTCGGCGAGGGAGGTGTGGGCGGCGAGCCAGGGCAGGCGCTGCGGGGTGCGGGCTTCGGGGGCCCAGGCGGCGGCGTCGGCGGCGGACCATCCGACGCGGCCCTTGTTGGGGACGAGCCAGGGGTGGCCCGTCTGGTGTCCTTCGAGCGCGGCGTAGTCAAGGTCGGCGAGGACGTCGGCGGTGAGGGCGTGGTGGTCGAGGCGGGCGTCGGCGGCGAGGGTGGCGCTGAGCTCGCGGATCAGGTGGCCGAGGGTGGGCCCGTCGAGGCCGAGGAGGGTGCGGGCGCGGACGAGGAATCCGTACGGGTCCCCGAAGGCCGCCGGGGGCTCGGTGGAGGGGGGCGGCGGGGTGAGGGTGATGGTGTCCGGCGCGACCTGCCAGCTCCCGTAGGCGCGGCGGCGGGCGCGGAAGCCCAGGCTGCTGCCGTCGTCGAGGGTCAGGGTCCAGGCGTCGCCCGCGGGCGCCCGCGCCGGGGCGGGGACGACGATCTCCTCGTACGCGAACTCGGCGAGCATTTTGGCGAGCAGCCGGCGGGCGGCGGCGTCCCAGTTCGGGCGGTTGAGTTCGGGCGGTGTGCAGGGGTGCTGGGGCGACCAGGGGACTGCGGGTTCCGCGGAGCAGGGGGCTGCGGGGAAGTTCTGCACGGGACTCCTCGATGATCGGGAACTCCGCGGCGGGGCACGGAGTTTTCGAAGGGAGAGGCGCGAAGGAACAGGCCTGGGACGGACGGCGGGTCGGCGGCGGCGATCAGAGCAGATTGCGCAGCGACCGCTCCCGGATCATCAGGGCGGCGCGCTTCCCGGGGAGTTCGATTTCCGTGGCGTAGCGGAAACCGGCGGCAAGGAAGGCTGATACGGAGGGGGTGTTGCGGATGTCCGGTTCGGCGATGACCCGTGTGCAGCGGGGGCGGTTGTCGAAGACGAGCTCGGTGACGGCGCGCAGCAGCGTGGTCCCCAGGCCCCGGCCGCGGTTCGTGCCGTCTCCGATCAGCAGGTGGATACCCGTGTCGTGGGGGCGCGCCGGGTAGTGGCGGGAGACCGGGTCGAGGTCGGCCCGGTAGATCTCCCAGTAGCTCATCGGGATGCCGTCGAGGACGCCGAGGCAGGGGATGCTGCGGCCGTCGCCGTCGAGCTGGGCCCGCAGGTGGGCGGCGGTGACGGCGGAGGCACCGGCCAGCTCCCAGTAGGCGGCGACGGCCGGGTCGTTCATCCAGCGGGTGAGGAGCGGGAGGTCCCGCGCCAGCCGTACGGGTTCGAGGCGGAAGGCTCCGGCGGGTGTGGGCTGGGCGCTCCAGCCCGCGGGTGAATCGAGGAGTTCCGCTTCGGCGAGCAGGGGCAACAGGCCGACGGTGAAGCGCTGTTCGGCGGGCTCCCGGTGGGCCGTGCCGTAGCGGGCGGGGTCGGTGGCGGTTCCGATGGTCGCTTCGGTGGTCGTCTCGGTGGGGGGCATCGGGCTCTTCTCCGTCTCGGTGGGACCGCGTCAGTCGTGGAGGGGGTTGGTGATGGTGACGTAGACGGACTGCGATTCGACGGGGCCCACGAGCTCGTCGAGGCCGCCCAGGCGGGTGAGCAGGTTCGCCTTGCAGCGGAGGGTGGGTGAATCGAGCAGCTGCGCGGGGAGCGGGCCGAGGCCCGTGGCCTTGCCGAGGAACCGGCGGAAGGCGGCGAGGAGTACGCGCTCGTCGGCGAGCCGCTGGGAGCCGAAGGATCCGATGAGGCCGAGCACGTTGTTGATGCCGAGGTAGTAGGCGAAGCGTTCGTCGGTGACGGCGTCGGGGACGAAGGTGTCGCTGGCGCGGCCGATGCCGGGGAGCCGGTGTTCCAGTTCGGTGCGCCGGGAGTCTCGGAAGTAGTAGCCCTGGTTGTCGCGGAAGCGGCCGCCGACGGGCCAGCCGGCCCGGTCGAGGAGCACCAGCGTGTTCTGCTGGTGGGCTTCGAGGGCGATGCCGGCGAGCGCGTCGAAGGCCAGGACGGGCAGGACGACCTGGTCGAGGTAGCGCAGGAACCACTCGGTGGCGACGGCGGAGGCGGGGCGGCCGGTGGAGGCCGCGAGCCGGGAGACGGTGTCGGCGAGCCGGGAGCGCATCGTGGTCCGGCCGGGCCACGGGCGCGGGGAGGTGAGTGCGGCGACGCAGACGGCGTCGTCGTCGGAGCGGAAGGGGTTGTGGCGGAGCAGGACGTCGAGGCCCGGTACGGGGGTGCCGTCCGGGGTGTCGACGGCGACCCAGGCGGGGTCGCGGACGATGTCGAAGCCGGGGTGGGCGGTCTGCCACTGCTCGGCGAGGCCGGTGCGGAGCAGCCGGTGCACCTCGACGCCTCGGTGGAGTTCCTTGCGGAGGTTCTCGCGGCGGGAGTTGGTGATGCGCAGGCCCAGGGAGAGCTTCAGCATCGCGGGGGCGCCGGGGCGGTGCACGGTGCGGACGGAGGAGGTGGGGTACCAGGGGCTCCCGTACGGGCCCAGGTCGGTCAGGAGTCCCGCGTCGCGGAGGGCGGCGACGCCGGGGCGCTGGAAGAGGTCGCGGGCCTGCCAGGGGTGCAGGGGAAGGGGGGTGGTCCCGGCGGGCAGCGGGAGTCCGGGGGCGAGCCGGGCAAGAAGCTGGGCGGCGGAGACGGGGCGGCCGCGTTCGGTCCAGGCGGAGTCGGTGGCGAGGGCGGTGGGTGCGACCGCGATCCAGTGCAGGGGGAAGGAGCCGTGGAGTTCGGGTGAGTAGTGGTGCGCTTCCGATTCAGAGAGCCCCTCGCGGCTCTTGGGGTCCGGCTGGAGGGGGTGGCCGAGGAGGAGGGACTGTTCGCCGGTGAGGAAGAGGTCTCCCGCGATGGGGGCGGGGGCCGTGGGGCGGTGGCGCCGGTCGGCGATGAACGCGGCGGTGCGGCGTACGGAGTCGGCGACCCGGCCGACGAGGTCGGCGGCGCGGCCGCTGCCCTCGCGGGCGATCAGGGCGGCGAGGGTGACGGCGTCCACGGCGGGGGCGTCGGCGGGGGCGCCTTCGAGGCGGGCCGGGGCGAAGCGGTGCCAGCCGGTCTCGGACCAGTGCCGGACGGGGACGAACAGTGCTGCGGCGGATGCGGGGAGGGGGATGCGGAGCAGGGTTCCGGGAGGACCGTCGGGGCGGCCGATGCCGTTCTCGCGGACCCAGCAGCGGAGCAGGTTCTCTACGGCGGCGGACTCGGCGGCGGTGGCCGGGTCGGGGTGGTCCAGCAGGTCGGGCAGGACGGCCGGCTCGGGCCCGACGGGTCCGGCCGCGCCCACCCGGGGCCGGTGGGCGCCGGCCTTCTGCCGGGGCACGGTCGCCCCCTCCGCCGCCGGCCGGGACCCCGTCCGGGCATCGACACCGGCCCGATCCGGGCCCGCAACGGGCACGGCGGCCCGCTCCCACACCGCCTCCGGCCCGCCGGGCACCTGAGCGGCTCCGGCTCCGGCTCCGGCTCCGGCTCCGGCTCCGGCCCAAGGCAGCACCGGAGCGGGCCCGGCGTCCGCCTGGGGAAGGCTCGGGGTGTCGTCCAGGCGGGCCTGGAGGACACCGCCCGGTCCCGCCGGGGGCGGCTGCGGGGACCGGTGCGGGCCCGCCGGGGGCGGGGCCTCCTGCCCCACGCCGGTGGGGACCGGGCTCGGCAGGGTCGGGGGCTCGCTTTGCCGGTCCGGGCCCGCCGGGATGCGGGCCTCCTCCCCCACCCTGGTCGGCACCGCGCTCGGCAGGGTCGGGGGCTCGCCTTGCCGGTCCGGGCCCGCCAAGGGGCGGAGCTCCTCCGCCGCCGCAGTGACCGCGCTCGGCAGGGGCGGAGGCTCGCCTTGGTCGTGGGGCGGCTGCGTCGGGGGCGGGTCCAGGGGCATGGTCGTCGCGTCGGGGTGGGCGGGGGGCTCCGGGTGGGCCGTTCGCATGGCGGAGGCGCCCTCGCAGGGGCCGACCGTGCCGGCGGCGGGGGTGGGCGCCGCTGTGGCGGAGGCGGCAGCCGGAGCGTCCGGCGCCGGTGTGCGGAGGTCCTGGTGGAGGGCCTGCTCGTCGCTCCCAGCGGCGGGCCGGGCCGGTGTTGTGGTGGGGGTGGTCCGGTCCGGTGTGCGGGGCTCGGGGTGGGCGGCCCGAGCGGGAGCGGTGGGATCCGGTGTGCGGGGGTCGGGGGCGGCGTGGGCGGCTCGGGCGGGAGCGGTGGGGTCGAGGGGCGGGGAAGGGTGGAGGTGGGTGGGCTGGGGGGGTTTGGGGTCGGGCATGGGTGGGGTCCTCGGTCAGTGGGCGGCGGCGGGGATGGCGTCTGCCAGGCGGTCCAGGACGGCTGCGGCCTGCTCGTCGGTCAGGGTGAGCGGGGGCAGCAGGCGGACCACGGCGCCGTGGCGGCCGCCGAGTTCGACGATCAGGCCCCGGTCCAGGCAGCCCCGGCGGATGGCGGCGGCCTGGTCGGGGGCCGCGGCTCCCGTTTCGGGGTCGACGATCTCGACGCCGAGCATCAGCCCCCGGCCCCGTACGTCCCCGATGCAGGGCCGGTCGGCGGCCAGGCCGCGCAGGGCCGTCAGCATCCGCCCGCCCAGCTCCGCCGCCCGCTCGGCGAGGCCGTTGCGGCGGACGTAGGCGAGGGTGGCGGTGCCGGCGGCCATGGCGAGCTGGTTGCCCCGGAACGTTCCGGCATGCGCTCCGGGGGCCCAGACGTCCAGCTCCGAGCGGTAGACGATCACGGCGAGGGGGAGGCTGCCGCCGATCGCCTTGGACAGGACCATCACGTCCGGGACCACCCCGGAGTGGTCGACGCCCCAGAAGGCGCCGGTGCGGCCCACCCCGGTCTGGACCTCGTCGGCGATCAGCGGGATGCCCCGGGCCTCGGTGATCTCCCGCATCCGGCGCAGCCAGTCGTCCGGGGCCGGGTGGACCCCGCCCTCGCCCTGGACGGGTTCGACGAGCATGCCCGCCGGTGCGGGCACCCCGCTCTTCGGGTCGTCGAGCAGGCTCTCGGTCCAGGCCGCCGAGAGCCGCGCGCCCTCGGCCCCGCCCACCCCGAACGGGCAGCGGTGGTCCTGCGGGTAGGGCAGCCGGGTCACGCGGACGTCGGTGGCGCCGCCGGAGGCGGCCAGGGCCCCGGCCGTCATCCCGTGGTAGGCCCCGGCGAAGGCGAGCAGCCCGGAGCGCCCGGTGGCGGCCCGGACCAGTTTCAGCGCGGCCTCGACGGCGTCCGTCCCGGCCGGCCCGCAGAACTGGACGCGGGCGTCCGCGGCCAGCCCGGCCGGCAGGTTCGCGAAGAGCTCGGTGGTGAACGCGTCCTTGACCGGGGTCGCGAGGTCGAGCACGTGCAGCGGGGCCCCCGAGTCCAGGACCCCTCGGATCGCCTCCAGGACGACGGGGTGGTTGTGCCCGAGGGCGAGGGTCCCCGCGCCGGAGAGGCAGTCGAGGTAGCGCCGCCCGTCGGCGCCCTCGATGGTCAGCCCCCGCGCCCGTACCGGGACGATGGGCAGCGAGCGCGCGTACGTCCGGGCGGCGGACTCCCGCTGCGCCTGCCTGCGCAGGATGCCCTCGGCCGCGGCCGGCCCCCGGCCGCCCTGGGGCGGAATCTGTGCCGCGGCTGCGGCCTGCTCGGTCAGGGACACGACTGTCGGACCTCCCGCACGGTCTGCTCATCCGGATTGCGCCTCGAACACCAACGCTGCTGTGCCGTCCCCCGTACGTACCAACGACGGTGGCGGCGGCGGATCACGGGTCACCCGAAGATCCTTGCGTCCGGGCGGGTCCTGAGAACCCTTCAGCGGTGGCCCCGCGGCCGGAGCGAACGGAGCGGACGGCGGGGTGAAGAGCCCCGCCGGGGACCGGAACCGCGGACCCGGGGCCCGCCGTCTTCAACGGCGGCGGCATAGTGGGGTGCTGCGAAAGCGAACCGGAGCACCCCGGACGACACCGTCCCAACACCTCGAAGCACATGGGGGATTTACGACATGCGACCGAACCGACCGGTCACCGCGGCCCTCTGCGCGGCCGCGCTCGCGCTGACCGCCGCGGCCTGCGGACCCGGAGACGGGGAGGCCGGCGGCGACGCCAAGCCGACCGTGGCAGCGCCCCTCCCGTCCGGTGGCGCGGACGGCCCGATCAAGATCCCTCAGGAGCTGAAGGACAAGCTCAAGGAGCACGGCTTCGACATGGAGAAGTGGAAGGGGGGTGCTTGGAAGAACTGGAACAAGCAGGACTGGCTCCGCGAGGCGGGCGACTACGTCAACCCCATCATCGACGGCCTGTGGGACCCGGACCGGATGCGTGACGCGGAGCAGCCGCAGACCCCGGCCGTCGACCCCGACGCCGGCAAGGACCAGGGCGTCACGGACCCGACCCCGGCCCCGGTGACGGCCAAGGCCGCGGCCTCCCCGTACCACTCGACCGTCCCGGCGTCCGGGAAGGTCTTCTTCGACGGCCCCGAGGGCTCGATGGTCTGCTCGGCGACCGTGGTGAAGGACCCCGCGCACCCCGGCAAGTCCAACATGGTCTGGACGGCGGGCCACTGCGTGCACGCGGGCAAGGCCGGCGGCTGGTACCGCAACATCGCCTTCGTGCCGTCGTACAACAACGCGGGCCGTCCGGCGGCCGAGCTCAAGGGCGCGCCGCGCGAGCAGGTGGCCCCGTACGGCGTGTGGTGGAGCGACTGGGCGCAGACCTCCGACCAGTGGATCGCGACCGGCGGTCCGACGGGCGGCGCGGGCGCCCCGTACGACTTCGCGGTGCTGCACGTGACCCCGGAGAAGGGCGGCAACGGCAAGTCCCTGGAGGAGACGGTCGGTACGGCGCTGCCGGTGGAGTTCAACGCCCCGGCGGTCCCGAAGATCACGGGCATGACGGCGACGGGCTACCCGGCGGCGGCTCCGTTCGACGGCCAGAAGGCCTACCAGTGCACGGACAAGCCGGGACGCCTGGCCCTGCACCAGGGTGACCCGGTGATGTACCGCATCGGCTGCACGATGACGGGCGGCTCCTCCGGCGGCGGCTGGATCGCCGCGGGCGCCGACGGCAAGCCGGCTCTGGTGTCGAACACCTCGATCGGCCCGGCGAAGGCGGGCTGGCTGGCCGGTCCGAAGCTGGGGCCCGAGGCCAAGGGGATCTACGACGCGGTGAGCGCCAAGTTCAAGCGCTGAGCGCCCGCCCGTTCGCGGGCGCGCAGAACGGCCGAGGGCCCAGCTCGACCTCGGTCGCGGCACCGGCCTTGATGACGGCCACGCCGCCGGCCAGCTTCGCGAGGCGCTCCTGGAGCTTCTCGCGGTCGTAGTCCGA
>NZ_JBFBGN010000154.1:0-15368 GCF_040684675.1 Streptomyces sp. NPDC089915
GTTTATAGCCCCGCCGGCGTTTGAGGCGCGGGGGTCTGGGGGCGGAGCCCCCAGGAGGCCCCGCGCAGCGGCACCCCCGGCCCGTGGTGGGACGGAAACGCCCGGCCAGGGCCTAGGCTGCCACTGCCGCCCGGCAGCACCCCGCACCACCCTGGACCCGCATGCCCCCGAACCACCCCGCCCGCCGGCCCCTGGGGCGCGGCCCCGCCGCCCCGCAGGAACCCGCTGCGGCGCCCGCTGCGGCCCCGGCAGCCCCAGGAGGCATCAACGGCACCCCCGCGGCCTCCGCGGCCGCCGGTGACCCCCCGCAGGCCCCCGACGCGGCCACCACACCTCCCGCCGGAGGCGACGGCCGGTTCACGTTGCGGCTCGACAACTTCGAGGGGCCCTTCGACCTGCTGCTCCAGCTGATCTCCCGGCACAAGCTCGACGTCACCGAGGTCGCCCTCTCCAAGGTCACCGACGAGTTCATGGCGCACATCCGCGCCATGGGCCCCGAGTGGGACCTCGACCAGACCACCGAGTTCCTCGTCGTCGCCGCCACCCTCCTCGACCTCAAGACCGCCCGGCTGCTGCCCGCCGCCGAGGTGGAGGACGAGGCCGACCTCGCGCTCCTGGAGGCCCGGGACCTGCTCTTCGCCCGGCTGCTCCAGTACCGGGCGTACAAGCGGATCGCCGAGATCTTCGAGCACCGCGCCGAGGACGAGGGGCGCCGGTTCCCCCGTACCGTCGGGCTGGAGCCGCACCACGCCGAGCTGCTGCCGGAGGTGGTCATCACCATCGGCGCCGAAGGCCTCGCCCGTCTCGCCGTCCGGGCCATGCGGCCCAGGGCGGAGCCCGAGGTCTACGTGGACCACATCCACGCCCCGCTGGTCAGCGTCCGCGAGCAGGCGGGTCTCGTCGTACGCCTGCTGAAGGCGCGCGGCGAGGCCACCTTCCGGGAGCTGGCCGAGGACGCCCCGGACACCCTCACCGTCGTCGCCCGGTTCCTGGCGCTCCTGGAGCTGTACCGGGAGAAGGCCGTGGTCCTCGACCAGGAGGAGGCGCTGCTCACCCTCACCGTCCGCTGGTGCGGCGGCGACGGCGACGGCATGCCGACGGTGACCGACGAGTTCGACCGAGTCGTGGAGGCAGGGGACTGATGGAGCTCAAGGGGGCCCTGGAGGCCGTCCTGATGGTGGTCGACGAGCCCGCGACCGTCGACCACCTCGCCAAGGTGCTCGGACGCGCCCCCCGCGAGGTCGCCGACGCCCTCGCCGCCCTGGCCGACGAGTACACCGTCCAGCGCAGGGGCTTCGAGCTGCGGCAGGTCGCCGGGGGCTGGCGGTTCTACACCCGGCCCGAGTACGCGGACGCCGTCGAGGCCTTCGTCCTGGACGGCCAGCAGGCCCGGCTCACCCAGGCGGCCCTGGAGACGCTGGCGGTCGTCGCGTACCGCCAGCCGGTGAGCCGTTCGCGGGTCTCGGCGGTCCGCGGGGTCAACTGCGACGGGGTCATGCGGACCCTGCTCCAGCGGGGTCTGGTGGCCGAGGCGGGCACGGAACCCGAAACAGGTGCGATCCTGTACAGGACGACGAACTACTTTCTGGAGCGGATGGGCCTGCGCGGCCTGGACGAGCTCCCGGAGCTCGCGCCCTTCCTCCCCGAGGCGGACGCGATCGAAGCCGAGACGCAAGAAGGTGTGCCGTCGTTCGATCCGGACGCACCGGACACTGACGTAGACGACGACAAGACGACGGACATTTGATGCGAAGCAGCGGCAACGGCAACGGTGGCAACAGGAACAGCGGCGGCGGTGGCGGCGGGCGCGGTGGCGCCCGCGGCGGCGGCTCCTCCGGCGGCGGTGGCTACCGCGGCGGGAGCGGCAGCGGCAGCGGCGGCGGCTACCGTGGCGGCTCGGGCGGCGGCGGTGGCTACCGCGGCGGCTCGGGCAGCGGCGGCGGCTACCGCGGTGGCTCGGGTGGCGGCCAGGGCGGCCCGCGCGACCGTGACCGCGACCAGGCGCCCCAGCGCCCCCGCAACCCGCGCCCCGAGGAGCGCCGCTACGACGTGGGCCCCGAGGGCGAGCGCAGCGGCCGCAGCGGCGGCGGCGCCCGTGGCGCGGACGCGCGCGGTGGCGCCAAGGGCGGTCCCCGGACCTCCAAGACCCCCGGCATCGGCGGCGCCGGCGGCCCGCGCCGCGGCCCGGGCAGCCGCAGCGGCCAGTCCCGCCCCCGCGAGCTGGACGCGCGGATCGAGGAGCGCGTGCGCGACCGGTACGCCGACAAGCCGGTGATCAAGACCCCGAAGACCTTCCCCGGCGCCGAGCTGGAGGGCGAGCGGCTGCAGAAGGTGCTGGCCCGGGCCGGCATGGGCTCGCGCCGCGCGTGCGAGGAGCTCATCGAGCAGGCCCGCGTCGAGGTCAACGGCGAGATCGTCACGGAGCAGGGCAAGCGCGTCCAGCCGAAGGACGAGATCAAGGTGGACGGCCTGACGGTCGCCACCCAGTCGTACCTGTTCTTCGCGCTGAACAAGCCGGCCGGCGTCGTCTCCACCATGGAGGACCCGGACGGCCGCCAGTGCCTGGGCGACTACGTCACCAACCGCGAGACCCGCCTCTTCCACGTCGGCCGGCTCGACACCGAGACCGAGGGCATCATCCTCCTCACCAACCACGGTGAGCTGGCCCACCGCCTCACGCACCCGAAGTACGGCGTGCAGAAGACGTACGTCGCCGCGATCACCGGCAACCTGCCGCGCGACATCGGCAAGCGGCTCAAGGACGGCATCGAGCTGGAGGACGGGTACGCCCGCGCCGACAACTTCCGCGTCGTCGACCAGGTCGGCAAGAACTACCTGGTCGAGGTGACCCTCCACGAGGGCCGCAAGCACATCGTCCGCCGCATGCTGTCCGAGGCCGGCTTCCCGGTCGACAAGCTCGTCCGGACCGCCTTCGGCCCGATCGAGCTCGGCGACCAGAAGTCCGGCTGGCTGCGCCGCCTGACCAACACCGAGGTCGGCATGCTCATGCGCGAGGTCGGCCTCTAGGCCCCACCCGACGGCGTACGGAAGCCCGCGGTGCCCCCGGCACCGCGGGCTTCCGCGTTCCCGCACCTCCCTTGCCGGAGCGGTCCGCGCCTGTTTATAGTCAGTCTGACTATTAAAGGGAGCGGGTGGCCCCATGGGCTGGTACTTGAGCTGGACCGAGATCCTCGGCTTCGCCACGGGCGCCCTGTGCGTCTGGCTGGTGGCCCGGCAGCACGTCGCCAACTGGCCGGTGGGCATCGCCAACAACGTGTTCTTCATCGTCCTGTTCGCCCAGTCCGGCCTCTACGCCGACGCCGGGCTCCAGATCGTCTTCATCGCCCTCGCCGCCTACGGCTGGTGGTCCTGGACCCACGGGGGTGGACCAGGAACCGCCGAGGCCCTGCCGGTACGCCGCACCACGCGTGCCGAATGGCTGTGGCTGCTCGCGGCGGGGGCGGTGGGGACCGCCGCGCTGACCCTGCTCCTCGGCCGGGTCAGCGACTCCACCGTCCCCTTCTGGGACGCGCTGACCACCGCCCTCTCGCTCATGGCCACCTACGGGCAGTGCCGCAAGCTCCTGGAGTCCTGGTGGCTGTGGATCGCCGCCGACCTGGTCTACGTCCCGCTCTACGCCTACAAGGGGCTCTACCTGACCTCGGTCCTCTACGTCGGCTTCCTCGCCCTGTGCGCGGCCGGCCACGCGGGCTGGCGGCGCGCCCTCCAGGCGCCCGGCGCCCGTACGGCGGCGACCGCGGGAGCGGCGGCGTGAGCGGCGGAAGGCGGTACGGGCACGGGCTGGTGCTCGGCAAGTTCTACCCGCCGCACGCCGGCCACCACCACCTGGTGCGCACCGCCCAGGACCAGTGCGAACGGCTGACCGTGCTGGTCTGCGCCGCCTCCGTGGAGTCGGTGCCGCTCGCCGACCGGGTCGCCTGGATGCGCGAGGAGCACCCCGGCGCGGACGTGGTCGGAGCGGTCGACGACGTCCCCGTCGACCTGCACGACCCGGCGGTCTGGGAGGCGCACATGGCGATCTTCCGCGCGGCGGTGGGCCGGCCCGTGGACGCCGTCTTCACCTCCGAGGAGTACGGGACCGAGCTGGCCCGGCGGTTCGGCGCGGAGGAGGTCTGCGTGGACCCGGCGCGCAGCCTGTTCCCGGTCTCCGGGACGGCCGTACGGGCGGACCCGGCCGGCCGCTGGGAGTTCCTGGGGCCGTCCGTACGGGCCGCGCTGGCCCGGCGGGTCGTCGTCCTCGGCGCCGAGTCCACCGGCACCACCACCCTCTCGCGCGAGCTGGCCGCGCACTACCGGCGGCGCGGCGGGGTCTGGGCGAAGACCGGCTGGGTCGCCGAGTACGGGCGCGAGTACAGCGAGGAGAAGCTGGCCGCGGCCCGCGCGCTGGACCCGGCGGCCTCCTGGGAGGACGTGTCCTTCGCCTCGGAGGAGTTCCCGCTGATCGCCCGGCGGCAGGACGAGAACGAGGACCGGGCCGCCCGGCTCGGCTCGCCGGTGCTCTTCTGCGACACCGACTCCTTCGCCACCGGCATCTGGCACGAGCGCTACGTCGGCGGCCGCAACCGCGAGGTCGAGCGGATCGCCGCGCGGACCCGGCGCGACCTGTACCTGCTGACGGACCACGAGGGGGTTCCCTTCGAGGACGACGGGCTGCGCGACGGGCAGGAGCTCAGACCCTGGATGACCGCCCGGTTCCGGCGGGAACTCGAACGCACCGGGCGGCGCTTCCTGGTCGTGGGCGGCGACCGGGAGGCACGGCTGGAGCGGGCCGTCGCCGCCGTCGACGGCCTGCTGGCCGAGGGCTGGCACTTCACCGCCCCGCTCCCGGAGCGCCGGTGAACCCCCCGGCGGCCGAGCGTGGAGACCGCCGGCGCCCGCCCGGCCCCGGACCGGCGGCCCCCGCGGCCTACGACCCGCACGCCTTCGAGCCGTTCGCGGTGACCGTCGACCTGGCGGTGTTCACCGTGCGCGGCGGCGCCCTGCACGTCCTGCTGATCCGGCGCGGACGGGACCCGTACGCCGGGGCCTGGGCGCTGCCCGGCGGCTTCGTGCTGCCCCGGGAGTCCGCCGAGACGGCGGCCCTGCGCGAGCTCGCCGAGGAGACGGGACTGGCGCCGGAGCTGGTCGGGGCCCTCCACCTGGAGCAGCTGCGCACCTACAGCGAACCGGACCGCGACCCCCGGATGCGGGTGGTCTCCGTCGCCTTCACCGCGCTCGTCCCCGACCTGCCCGAGCCGGCCGAGGACGGCGGAGGGGACGCCGACCGGGCCCGCTGGGTGCCGGTGGCGCAGGCCTCCGGGCTCGCGTTCGACCACGGCCGGATCCTCGCGGACGCCCGCCTGCGGGTGGGCGCGAAGCTGGAGTACACCTGCCTCGCCACCGCCTTCTGCCCGCCCGAGTTCACCCTCGGGGAACTGCAGGCCGTCTACGAGACCGTCTGGGACACCGGCCTCGACCGCCCCAACTTCCGCCGCAAGGTCCTCGCCACGCCCGGCTTCGTCCAAGCCGTGCCCGGAGCCGCCCGGCTCACCGGCGGCCGCGGCAAACCCGCCGCCCTCTACCGGGCCGGACCGGCCACCGCGCTCCACCCGCCCCTGCTGCGACCTACGGAAGGACCGACCCCGTGACCGCCCCGAAGCGCGCCGCGACCGGCGCCCTCATCGGCCTGGCCCTGGGCGACGCCCTCGGCTTCCCGACCGAGTTCAACGACGTCCCGTCCATCCTGGCCAAGACCGGGCCGTGGCGGGGGATGCGGCTGCCCCGCCCGGCGATCGTCACCGACGACACCCAGATGACCCTGGCCCTGGCCCGCGGCATGCGGACCGCCGCGGAGCGCGGCCCCGTGGGCCCGCTGCGCCTGGCCCGGCCGGTCCGCGAGGAGTTCGTCGACTGGTACCACTCCCCGGAGAACAACCGCGCCCCCGGCCGCACCTGCATGGTGGCCTGCGGCCTGCTGAACGACCCGGCGCGGGACTGGCGGGACGCCAGCCAGGTGGGCTCCAAGGGCTGCGGCGCCAACATGCGCGTCGCACCCGTCGGCCTGGTCCCCGGCTGGACGGAGGAGGAGCGCGCGGGCGCCGCCCAGCTCCAGTCGGCCCTCACCCACGGCCACCCCACCGCCCTCGCGGCCTCCGACCTGACCGCCCGCGCCGTGTACCTCCTGGCGCAGGGCACCGAGGTGACGGGCCTGGTCGGGCGGCTGCGCTCGTACGCCCTGGAGAACCGCACCCGCTACCACGGGCGCTGGCTCGGCGACCTCTGGATGCGCACCGCCTCCGACGCCTCGGCGGAGTCCTTCATCGCCCGGGGCTGGGACGACTGCCTGGCCGCCCTGGACCGGCTCGCGGCGGCCCTGCGCACCCCCTCCCCGGAGACGGACCCGTGCCTGACCACGGGTGAGGGCTGGATCGCCGAGGAGGCCCTGGCCACCGCCCTCCAGTGCTTCCTGCTCTTCCCGGACGAACCCCTCCTGGCCCTGCGCCGCGGGGCCTGCACGGCGGGGGACTCCGACTCGATCGCCTGCCTGGCCGGCGCCTTCGCCGGCGCCCACCTCGGCGCGGACGCCTGGCCGCGCGACTGGGAGGGCGGCATCGAGTACCGCGACGAACTCCTCGCCTTCGGAGCCCTCTGGGACGCGTGAGACGCCCTAGCGGGCCGAGGCGAGGCGGGTCCGGTGCAGGAAGTCCTCGACCCGGGCGAGGTCGGGGCCGTCCGGGAGGGGGCTGGAGGTGAGGGCCGCGTCGGCCTCGGCCGTGAGGCGGGTCATCCAGGTGTCGACCTCCTCCCAGGTCAGCTCGCCCCGCTTCACCGCCAGCAGGCGGTCGCGGTACGGGGCGGCGTCGATCTCCAGGCGGCCGGTGCGGAGCAGGTCGCGGCAGGACAGGAGCAGGCGCAGCAGGTGCATGGCGTGCTTCCAGCGGGGGGCGCCGTGGAGGCGCACGTCCGCGACGAGCTTGCGGTGCTGGCCGGCCGCGTAGCGGGTGAAGGTGGCGTGGGCCCGGCGGGAGAGGAACGCGCCGCGCAGGGACACCAGTTCCTCGCCCACCGGGGTGATCCGCTCCACGAGGGGGGAGTGCAGGCACTCCAGGATGTTCGGGTTGGCGCGCAGCGCGAGCTCGCAGAAGCGCTCCAGTTCCCAGGAGAACTCCTCCTCCCGCGGCCCCTCCACGTGCGTGGGGGGCTTGTCGAACCGCCAGAAGAGCGGCGTGGGGGCGAGGAAGACACCGCGCCGGTCGGTGTCGCTCGCCTCCGTGGCCAGCCCGAAGGCGCGGGAGCCCGTCACGCAGGCGTAGATCGTGTGGTCCCGGACCAGGGTGAGGTCGTCCATGCGGGGGAGGGTAGGCGGCGGGGTCCGGGCTAGGCGAGCGAGATTTCGCCGTTGGGGGCCACCGTGATCTGCTTCTCCTCCAGCGGGCGCGTCGCCGGGCCGTTGACCACCGAACCGTCCGCGACCTGGAACTTGCTGCCGTGGCAGGGGCAGTCGATGGTGCCGTCCGCCACCTTGTTCACCAGGCAGCCCTGGTGCGTGCACACCGCCGTGAAGCAGCGGAAGGACCCGGCCGTCGGCTGGGTCACCACCAGCTTCGCCTCCTTGAGCACCGTCCCGCCGCCGACCGGCACCTTCGACGAGTCCACGAGGGGCTTCGCGCCCTGCGGCGGGGCGGACGCCGCGGCGGACGCGGCGGGCGAGGAGGCCGCCGGGGCCTCGGCCGACGGGGCGGACGGGCCGGCCGGCTCGGTGGCGGGCTTCTTCTCCCCGCCACCTCCGCAGGCGGCGAGCGTGCCGCCCGCCAGGGCGGCGGCCCCGGCCGTGAGTACCGTGCGCCGGGCGGTCTGTGACTCGGTCATGAGAGCTCCGTGGTTCGTCGGTGGCGGGGATGGCGAGGAGCATCCTGGCGCGCGGCGGGCTCCGTTTGAAGCCCGCCACTCCGGTTCATCCGCCCGGGTGCCAGGGGGTCAGCTCCGCCGGGCCGCCGCCGGGCGTGCGTACGACCTCCCACACGCGCACCACGGCGTCCCGGTTCAACGGGCCGTGGACGTGCGGGTACGGGTCGGCCGGGCCGGTGCGGCGGACCTCCGCCGCCAGCGCCGCCTCGTCGAGCTCCACGGCGAGCAGCGGGCCCGGCACCTCCCGGTAGTGGGAGTCCGCGATGGAAAGGACGGTCGGCCGGTCCGCCGAGCAGTGGACGAACCCCTCGGAGGCGAGCGAGGCGGGGGCGTACGGGAGCGCGGGAGCGGCGCTCCACTCCGCGAGCGGGACGATGTGGAAGATCATGCCGGTGGTTCTACCGCACGGTGCCGGACAGCGGCGCGCCAAGTGGCGGTACGTGGTGATCCGGGTGACATTGTCCGTGTCCCGAAGCCGGGCCCCGCCGCTGACGCGTGCGCCCGGCCCCCCTTCGAAAGGCACAGGACCATGGCGGGTAACGACCTCGGCTCCCTCCTCGGCGGACTCCTCGGCGGTGGCGGCAGCGGTGGCCAGGGCGGCGGTGGCGCGGGCAACATCCTCGGCGCGCTGCTCGGCGCCCTGGGCGGCGGCGCCGGCGGCCAGGCGGGCGCGGGTGCGAACAACCCCCTCGGCGGGCTGCTGGACATGCTGACCAAGTCCGGCCTCGCGGACCAGGCGCAGTCCTGGATCGGCACCGGCGACAACCAGCCCGTCAGCGGCGCCCAGATCAAGGAGGCGCTGGACGACGACGCCCTCCTGCAGGCGGCCCAGCAGGCCGGGGTCAGCCCCGAGGAGGCCGCCGACCAGATCGCCCATGTCCTCCCGCAGGCCGTCGACAAGCTGACCCCGGGCGGGCAGGTGCCGAGCGGCTCGCTGGAGGACATCATCCGCCAGCAGAACCTCTGACTTCCGCCGAGACCGGCCGCGAGGGCCCGGCCCCGTCCACAGGGCGGACCGCCGGGTCCTTTCGCGGTACCGAGTGGCTACCCTGAGTCAGGCCCTGCCGTTACGTGATCACCCCTGGAGCGCCCCGTGAGAACCGCCGTCGTCATCGGAACCGGACTGATCGGCACCTCCGCGGCGCTCGCCCTGACCGCCCGGGGCATCGCCGTCCACCTCGTCGACCACGACCCCGCGCAGGCCCGTACCGCGGCCGCCCTGGGCGCCGGCACCGACGACGCCCCCGAGGGCCAGGTCGACCTCGCCGTCATCGCCGTACCCCCCGCCCACGTGGCCACCGCCCTCGCCGACGCCATCGGCCGCGGGACGGCCCGGGCGTACGTGGACGTGGCCAGCGTCAAGGGCGGGCCGCGCCGCGAGCTGGTCGCCCTGGGCGCCGACACCTCCGCCTACATCGGCACCCACCCCATGGCCGGCAAGGAGCGTTCCGGCCCGCTCGCCGCGACCGCGGATCTGTTCGAGGGCCGCCCCTGGGTGCTGACCCCGACCCGCGACACCGACCACGAGGTGCTGAACCTGGCGCTGGAGCTCGTCGCCCTGTGCCGGGCCGTCCCCGTGGTGATGGACGCCGACGCCCACGACCGGGCGGTCGCCCTGGTCTCGCACACCCCGCAGCTGGTCTCCAGCATGGTCGCCGCCCGCCTGGAGGAGGCGGACGAGACGGCGGTGCGGCTGTGCGGCCAGGGCATCCGCGACGTGACCCGGATCGCCGCCTCCGACCCCCGGATGTGGGTGGAGATCCTCTCCGCCAACCCCGGACCGGTCGCCGACGTCCTGGCCGGCATCGCCGCCGACCTGGAGGAGACGGTGGAGGCCCTGCGCGGCCTCCAGTCAGCCGACGAGGCCAAGCGCCGGGGCGGCGCCGCCGGCATCGAGGACGTCCTCAAGCGCGGCAACGCCGGCCGGGTCCGGGTCCCCGGCAAGCACGGCGCGGCCCCCATGGCCTACGAGACGGTCGGGGTGTTCATCAGCGACAAGCCCGGCGAGCTGGCGCGGATCTTCGCCGACGCGGGCCGGGCCGGGGTCAACATCGAGGACGTGCGGATCGAGCACGCGACCGGCCAGCAGGCGGGCCTGGTGCAGCTCATGGTGGAGCCCCGCGCCGTGGCGGCCCTGACCGCGGAGCTGCGGGAGCGGGGCTGGGCCCTGCGCCAGCAGTAGCACGGGCGCCCGGCGGGTCCGGGGAAGGCCCCGGCGCCCGCCCGGGAACGGCGGGCGTCCGGGGCCGGTAACCTGGGGAGGGGCGCTATTGGCGCGCCCGGACACGTACGCGCAACCAGGAAGGTGCCCGCACCGTGGAATCCGCAGCTCCGTCCGCCGTGACCGTCGCCATCGACGGTCCCTCCGGCACGGGCAAGTCCAGCACCTCCAAGGCCGTGGCCGCCAAGCTCGGGCTGCGCTACCTGGACACCGGTGCCCAGTACCGGGCGATCACCTGGTGGATGATCACCAACGGCATCGACACCGACGACCCGCAGGCGATCGCCCTCGCCGCGGGCAAGCCCGCCATCGTCTCCGGTACGGACCCCTCCGCGCCCACCATCACCGTGGACGGCCAGGACGCCTCCGGCCCGATCCGCACCCAGGAGGTCACCTCCAAGGTCAGCGCCGTCAGCGCCGTCCCCGAGGTGCGCACCCTGATCACCGAGCTCCAGCGCTCTATCGCCGCCGAGGCGGCGGAGGCCGGCGGGATCGTCGTCGAGGGCCGGGACATCGGCACCACCGTGCTGCCCGACGCCGACCTCAAGATCTTCCTGACCGCCTCCGCCGAGGCCCGCGCCGCCCGCCGCAGCGGTGAGCTGCGCGGCAAGGAGGCCGCGGACCTCGCCGCCACCCGCGAGGCCCTGGTCAAGCGGGACGCCGCCGACTCCGGCCGCAAGACCTCCCCGCTCGCAAAGGCCGGCGACGCCGTCGAGGTCGACACCACCGAGCTCACCCTCGACCAGGTCATCGAATGCGTCGTGACCCTGGTGGAAGAGCGGCGGGGCGCGTGAGCGAAACGCCCTCCCTCAAGGGTGCGGCGGTCGGCAGACGCATCGGAATCGGGCTCATGTACGGGCTCTGGAAGCCGCGTGTGCTGGGTGCCTGGAAGGTACCCGCCTCCGGCCCCGTGATCCTGGCCGTGAACCACTCCCACAACATCGACGGACCCATGGTCATGGGCACCGCGCCCCGGCCGCTGCACTTCCTGATCAAGAAGGAGGCGTTCGTCGGGCCCCTCGGTCCCTTCCTGGAGGGGATCGGGCAGGTGAAGGTGGACCGCTCCGGCACCGACCGGACCGCCATCACCCGTGCCCTGGACGTCCTGGACCAGGGCGGCGCCCTGGGGATCTTCCCCGAGGGCACCCGGGGCGAGGGGGACTTCGCCTCCCTGCGCGCCGGGCTCGCCTACTTCGCGGTGCGCGGCGGGGCCCCCATAGTGCCGGTCGCCGTCCTGGGCAGCACCGAGGCCCGGGGCCGGCTGGTCAAGGGCCTTCCGCCGCTGCGCGGCCGGGTCGACGTCGTCTTCGGCTCCGCCTTCGAGGCCGGGGACGGCACGGGCCGCCGTACGCGGACCGCGCTGGACGCGGCCACCGTACGCATCCAGGACCGGCTGACCGCCCACCTGGCCGACGCCAAGCGCCTCACCGGGCGCTGAGCGAGACTTGAACCCAGTAGTGGTGCCCGCCGCCACGCGGACGACACCACCGATCACCACGAACGACGAGGAACGGACTTCATGAACGACCAGCACGACCACGGAGCACTTGGCGACGCCGAGTACGCGGAGTTCATGGAGCTCGCCGCGGAGGAAGGCTTCGACCTCGAGGACGTCGAGGACGCGATCGGGGAAGCCGGCCACGGGCCGCTGCCCGTGCTCGCCGTCGTCGGCCGCCCGAACGTCGGCAAGTCGACCCTGGTCAACCGCATCATCGGCCGCCGCGAGGCCGTCGTCGAGGACAAGCCGGGCGTCACCCGCGACCGCGTCACCTACGAGGCCGAGTGGGCCGGCCGCCGCTTCAAGGTCGTCGACACCGGCGGCTGGGAGCAGGACGTCCTCGGCATCGACGCCTCCGTCGCGGCCCAGGCCGAGTACGCGATCGAGACCGCCGACGCGGTCGTCTTCGTCGTCGACGCCAAGGTCGGCGCCACCGACAGCGACGAGGCCGTGGTCAAGCTGCTGCGCCGGGCCGGCAAGCCCGTCGTGCTGTGCGCCAACAAGGTCGACGGCCAGAGCGGCGAGGCCGACGCGGCCTACCTGTGGTCCCTGGGCCTGGGCCAGCCGTACCCGGTCTCCTCGCTGCACGGCCGCGGCACGGGCGACATGCTCGACGCCGTCCTGGAGGTCCTGCCGGACGCCCCCGCGCAGACCTTCGGCGGCGCGCCGCTCGGCGGCCCGCGCCGCATCGCGCTGATCGGCCGCCCGAACGTCGGCAAGTCCTCCCTCCTGAACAAGGTGGCCCGCGAGGACCGCGTCGTCGTCAACGAGCTGGCCGGCACCACCCGCGACCCGGTCGACGAGCTGATCGAGCTCGGCGGGGTGACCTGGAAGTTCGTCGACACGGCGGGCATCCGCAAGAAGGTCCACCTCCAGCAGGGCGCCGACTACTACGCCTCGCTGCGTACGGCCGCGGCCGTGGAGAAGGCGGAGGTGGCGGTCATCCTGATCGACACCACCGAGAACATCAGCGTCCAGGACCAGCGCATCATCACCATGGCCGTCGAGGCCGGCCGCGCGATCGTGATCGCGTACAACAAGTGGGACGAGCTGGACGAGGAGCGCCGCTACTACCTCGAGCGCGAGATCGAGACCGAGATGCAGCAGGTCTCCTGGGCGCCCCGGGTCAACGTCTCGGCGAAGACCGGCCGCCACATGGAGAAGCTGGTCCCGGCGATCGAGGCCGCCCTCGCGGGCTGGGAGACGCGCGTCCCCACGGGCCGCCTGAACGCCTTCCTCGGCGAGATCGTCGCCGCGCACCCGCACCCGATCCGCGGCGGCAAGCAGCCCCGCATCCTGTTCGGTACCCAGGCGGGCAGCAAGCCGCCGCGGTTCGTCCTCTTCGCCTCCGGCTTCCTGGAGCACGGCTACCGGCGCTTCATCGAGCGCCGCCTGCGCGAGGAGTTCGGCTTCGAGGGCACCCCGCTCCACCTCTCGGTGCGGGTGCGCGAGAAGCGCGGCGCCCAGTACAAGAAGAAGAAGTAGCGGCAGCGGGCCGGGGTCAGTAGCCCCGGCGCGGAGCGGGCGGCAGGGCCGCCGGGATGTGCTGCATCCCGGTGTGGTGCTGCCGCCCGTCGCCGTATCCGGACCCGGGAGCCGCCACCGCGACGGCGGTTCCGGCGTGGGCGTACAGGGGCTGCGGGACGATCGGCGCGGGCGGGTACGCGGGCTGCCAGGGATCGGCCCGCTGCCATGCGGAACCGTTCCACCCGGTGGTGTACGGGCCGCCCCCGTACGCGGAGCCGGGGGACCCGCCGTAGCCGGACCCGGCGGTGGAGCCGCCGTAGGAGGACCCGTACGAGGAGCCGTACGAGAACGCGGTGAAGCCGAGGTCCTCCTCGCCGCTCCGGTCGCCCGGCAGGGCCCGGAAGGAGCGCAGGTACTCCGAGTACAGGGCGTCGAAGATCGGGGTGTGCGAGGCGGCCGGGGCGTGGTCCCGTTCCAGTGCGGGGCGCATCGGGGGGACGCTGCTCGGATAGGACGGGGCGCGGGTGGGGTCGTATGCATGCACGTATCAGCCAACGAAACCGGGGCCCTGCGGATGCGGGGTGAACGGGCTTAAAACGCAGATCGCCGGGGGTGCGCGGGACGGACCGCGCACCCCCGGCGCATGCCGCCCGGCCCCCTTCGAGAGGAGGACGGACGGCGGTTCCCGGTGTGAGGTGTGGGGCGGGCTCAGGCGCCCGCGGCACCCGCGAGGGGCATCGAGGCGGCGACGAGCTTGCCGTTGCTCGCGGCCTTGTCCAGGGCGTCGCGGAGCAGGTCCTCGCGCGGCTGCTGGCCGATGGAGCCGACGGGGGCGGCGTAGACCAGGACCCGCTGGGTCTTGTTGACCGCGGCCCGCCAGCCGTCGGTGACGGACAGCGCCTGGTGCGCCTGCCACCAGGAGGCCTGGGGGCCGCCGCCCGCGCCGGGCTGGAGCACGGCGTGCAGCTGGCCGCCGGCGAGCAGGACGGACCAGCCCTCCAGGGCGGACGGCACCTGCTCGGTGTCGGTGACGGGGATGAAGCCCTGCTCGATGAGGAGCGGCAGGAAGTCGTCGCCGGGGCCGGTGGTGCCGGGGCGGGCGATCGGCGCGGTCGGCTCGACGACGAGCGCGGGGTGCAGGTCGCCGTTGATCAGGATCAGGCCGCTGGTGATGCCGAGGACGGCCTGGCCGCCGGGGACGCTCTGCGGGACCTCGCCGGCGGCGGCCGGCTGCTCGGGGGCGGCGGGGCTGTCACCGGTGATGCTGCGGACCGCGCCCTGGAGCTCGGCCTCGGAGACCGTGACGACCTGGGAGGGGATGCAGCCGGCGTGGGCGAAGGCGAGGACGGCCGTCTCCTCGCCCACGAACAGCACGGTGCTCGTCGGGTCGGTCTCGGGGTCGCCGGGGGTGCGGCAGGAGGTGCAGTCGTAACTGCCCGGGGCGTCATCGCCCGTGAGCAGCCTGTCGGCTTCTTCGTCACCGATCTCGGCACGTACCTCAAGACTGACGTCGAGCATGCGCGGCACGGGGGGGCTCCTCATTCGTGCGGGGGCCGGGGGGTTCCCGGCTCGCCGGGCTCAACGGCCGAGGCTCGGCCGGGGTCACGCCGTTTGAGGGAACGGAATCGAACCGGCCACCCGAACGAGTGAACCGGATGGGGGCGGCTTCGTTTTCCTGCCAACTATTGCCTGGTTGTGCGCAGTTGGTGCCGTCGGCTGGCCGTTTGGCGTGCGGGCCGGGGGTCGGCCGTCCGGGTGGGGCGCGGGGGTGCGCCGCGTGGCGGGGCGGGCGGGGGGAGCGGGCTGCGTAGCGTGGCGCGATGCCCGATGTCCGTTTCCGCCGGGCCGCCTCCGCGGTCTGCGCCGCGCTGGTGCTCGTACTCCCGTGGGACGCCGGCGCGGCCGCGGCCCCGCCCCCGCCGGCTCCCGGGCCGGCGGGGTCCGCGCATCCCGGTTCGCCGGGGGTCGTCGGGCACGGGCCGGGGGACTGCGGGCCGGGCGGGGAGTGGCCGTGGGACTGCGTCGCCGACTGCGAGAGCAGCGGGCGGTGGGCGGTGAACACGGGGAACGGGTTCTACGGGGGACTGCAGTTCTGGCAGCCGACCTGGGAGGAGCACGGGGGGCTGGTCTACGCGGCGCGGGCGGACCTGGCGACGCGGGAGCAGCAGATCCGCGTCGCGCCCCGTCCGCGTCTCCCTCGACCGCGACGAGGAGCTCACCGACGGCGGCTACCGCCCCGCCACCCGGATCCGCCTGGCGATGGCCGCCGACGCG
>NZ_JBFBGN010000155.1:0-15366 GCF_040684675.1 Streptomyces sp. NPDC089915
GCGATATATACCCTGCCTGTCAAACTCTCTTTCCTCCACGACGCTCTTCCTAACTCGTCGCCCGGCCCCGCGAACGGGGGGACCTCGCGGGACGGACGACGGGAGGCGGTACCGGTCGGACCGCGGCCGCAGCCGCGGTGGGCGCCCGTCAGCTCCGCGTGCCGCTCGCCCGGCGACGCAGGAGCCAGGTACCGCCGACGGCGGCCGCGGCCAGCACTGCCGCTCCCGCCGTGATCTTGGCCGGATCGGTGGTGGTGGACGTGCCACCGCCCACCCCGGTGCGCACGTGCCCCTGGGGGCCGTGCTCGGTGACGACCAGGTCGCCGGTGGCGAACCTGCCGTCGGCGCAGGTGGCGCCGATGCCGTAGGTGCCCGGCCGGATGTCGCGGGCGACCTGGAACTGGCCGGCCACCACCTCCTTGTGGCTGCCCGGGGTCAGCTTGAAGCGGCCCCCGCCCACGGTGGTGGCGTCGCCCTCGGCATGGCCTCCCGGGCCGCAGGCCTTGGTGTTCACCGTGACGGTGGTGCCCGGCACGGCCGACTTCGGCCAGACCTCCAGTACGGCGAAGTCCCCGGGCGCGAAGGGCGGCATCCCGAGGTCCGCGGCGGCCACCGCTCCCGCGACCGGGCCGGCGAAGGCGACGGTGGTCAGTGCGGCGGCGGTCAGCGCGTGGGCGGTCCTGCGGCGCATGCGTCACTCCAGGGGACACGGGGTCGTGTTCCGAGGAAAACCGGGCCGCCCGCCCCCCGCACGCCGACCCGTCGTCAGATCCCGCGCAGGCGCCTCCCGGAGGGGAGATCCTCGCACGTCAAAGGCCCCGCGCGGCCATCCGTGCACCCCCACCCCGTCCGGGTGACGCCGCCCCCCCCGCAGACCCCCCTCCGGCCCTCTCAGGCCTCCGGCAGGGTCACCGTCGCCGCCGCGCCCCCGGGCTCCGGGTTCCACAGGCGCACCGCGGCGCCGATCACCTGGGCCTGCCCGAACGCGATCGTCAGGCCCAGCCCCGTGCCCTGGCCCCGCTCGGCCGCGCCCGTCATGAACCGCTGCGGCCCCTCCCGCAGCAGGGTCTCGGGGAAGCCGGGACCCTGGTCCCGGACGGTCACCGAGGTGCCGGACACCGCCACCGAGACCCGGCCCTTCCCGTGCCGGCGGGCGTTGACCAGCAGGTTCGTCAGGATCCGCTCCAGCCGCCGGGCATCGGTCCGCACCCACGCGCCGCCCGGGCCTCGGTCCGGCCCTGGGTCCGCGCCCGAGCCCTCGCCCGGGCCCGAGCCCAGCCCGAAGACCGGGCCCCCGTCGGGAGCCTCCGTCCCCGAGACCTCCGCCGCCACCCCCGACCGCCGGACGATCGACACCACCAGCGGGCCCAGCGGCTGCGCCTCCATCCGGGCCTCCTCCCGGTTCCCGTCCAGCCGGGCCACCTCCAGCAGGTCCTCCGTCAGCGTCCGCAGCGCCGCCACCCGGTCCCGCACCAGCTCCGTCGGGCGCCCGGCCGGCAGCAGCTCGGCCGCCGTGTGCAGCCCCGTCAGCGGGGTCCGCAGCTCGTGCGCCACGTCCGCCGTGAACCGCTGCTCCGCCTCCAGCCGCCGCTGGAGGCTCGCCGCCATCGTGTCGACCGCCGAGGACAGCTCGGCCACCTCGTCACGGCTGCCCGGAGCCCCGGACGGCCCGATCCGGGCGTCCAGGTCGCCCGCGCTGATCCGCCGGGCCGTCTCGGCCGCCGTCCGCAGGTCCTTGCTCAGCCGGCTCGCCAGCAGCGCCCCGCCGACCGCCGCCAGTGCCACCACCCCCGTCCCGGAGGCGAGCAGCTGGGCGTCCAGCTCCTCCAGCTCGGACCGGTCCTCGGCCAGCGAACGGCGCACCGACAGCACGTGCCCGCCGCCCACCGGGCGCGCCGCCCACACCGCCGGATCCGGGCCCGACAGGTCCAGGTAGGTGGTGCGGCGCCCCTCCAGGGCGGCCTCGTGCAGCTCGCGCGGCACCTCGGGGCAGTCGATCCGGGCGTCGGCCTCCCCGACCTTGTCGTAGTCGAGCCGGCCCGTGAGCTCGTACACCTGCCGTACGCGGATCAGCTGTTCCGTCGCGCCCTTGCGGGCCGCGTCGGACACCTGGCGCACCCGCGCCTCGTAGATCAGGACCCCGATGGTGACCGCGACCAGCGAACAGCCGGCCGCCAGCAGCGCCGCGATCTTCCAGCGCAGCCCCAGCGCGCGCAGCAGCCTCCGGCAGCGGGCCGGCAGGCCCCTCACCGGGAGTCCCCGGCGCCGCCGTCCGCCCCGGGCGCGGACGCGTCGGGGGCCGGGCTCGGGAGGGTCTTGTTGTAGCGCCGCTCCTCGTTGACCACCGTCATCCGCTCCCCGTCCCAGTGGTAGCGGACGGCCTGCTCCGAGCCGTCGTCCGGGGCCGTGCGGACCAGCAGGTCCCGGCCCAGGGACTCGACGGCCATCCGCCGGCCCAGGGTGAACAGGACGGGCACGATCCGCTTGCCCCGGGCCGTGTACACGCTCAGCGCCGTCCGGCCCGTCTCGGTGTCGGCGGCGACGACCAGCTCGTCCTGCCCGTCCCCGGTCAGGTCCAGGTAGGCCGGCGGACGGAGCCCGGACCGGCCGGGGGCGTTGATGGTCCCCTTGTCCGCGAACAGCCGCATGCGCGGGTCCGCCCGGACCACGTCCGCCGCCTTCAACCCCGCCAGGCCGCCGGGGCCCACCTCGGGGGCGTCCGCCAGCGCCGCCGGCGGCGCCTGCCGGGTGCCGGTCGCGGCCCCGGGCGCCTTCGGGGAGTCATCGGCCCAGGCCGGCCACAGGGCCTGCGGCCGGGGCTGCGGGGACGCCGGGGCCACGGGCTCCCCGGCGGCCAGGCCGCCGGGTGCGGCGCAGCCCGCGAGGGCCAGCGCGGCGGCGCACGGCAGTGCGGCGACGGCGGGGAGGCGGCGGGGTGATCGCGACATGGGAACGGAACCGTGGGGGTGAGGAACAGGGAGGAATCGGACAGTAATCCGCGATCGTCACGGGGACCGGGAGATTGTGTAACAGCGGTGCGTACGGTGGGGGTGCACCGGCGAAGAGGGGCCTTTGGGCCCGGCCCCACGGGCCCGGTACTAGCCGAAGGAGGGGCTCGTGGCATCGGTCGATCGGCCGGTACCGGGCGGCGTCCTGCCGTTCTTCGTGTACGGGACGCTGCGGCCCGGCGAGGTCAACCACGACCTGTTCCTGCGCGGCCGCACCGAGGCCGAGGAGCCGGCCCGGCTGCCGGGCGCGGTGCTGTACGAGGGGCCCGGCTATCCGTACGCGGTGGAGCGGGCCGGGTCGGTGATAGCCGGCGAGCTGATCGCACCGGCGGCGGACGCGTACGGGGAGCTGCTGAGCGCGCTGGACCTGCTGGAGGAGTACGCCGGGCCGGGCAGCCCCCGCAACGTCTACGACCGGGTCGCGCGGGATGCGGTGCGGGCCGATGGGAGCCGGGTCCGGGCCTGGGTCTACCTGGCGGCCGCGCCGCTGGCCGTCCGGCTCGCGCGGACGGGGACCGAGATCCCCGGCGGGGACTGGCTGCGGAGGTAGCGCGGCGGGCGCGGAGCTCCCGGCCTACAGGCCTTCCGCGCCGCGGTTGCGGAGGCGCTGGCCGTACTGCTGGAGGACCCACAGCTCCTGCTGGACCGCCGCGTGCTGCTCCGGCGGGGCCTGCGGGCCGAGGCGGGCCATCTGGCCCTGGATCTCGTGGACCCGCCGGTCCACCGCCCGCAGCCGGACCTGCACCAGCTGCACGCCCGCGTACACCTCGTCCACCGTCTTGGCGTGGATGGCCTCCACCGCCAGCTCCGTCACCAGCGCGCGCACCGTGTCGTTCGGGGCCGCCCCGCGCACCCGCGCCAGGTAGTCCTCGGTGCCCTGCGCGGCGCCGCCCGCGTCCTGGATGGCCTGGCGGACCTCCGCGTACGGCGGGGCGGTGAACTCGTCCGTCCCGTACGCGTCGAAGGCGGGGGAGACCAGGGCCGGCCGCTGGAGCGCCAGCTTGAGCAGCTCCCGCTCCGTGCGGTGCGCCGGGCTGCGCAGGTTCAGGGCCGGACCGCTCGGCTGCGCCGGGGCGGGCGCGGCCGCCGGGGCCTCCTCGTAGCGCCGGGCGGGCTGCCGCCGGTCCGGCTGCTGGCCGCGCTCGCGCGCCCAGCGGGCCTGCTGCGCCACGCGCTTGACCACGAACTGCTCGTCGCGGATGCCCAGCATGCCCGCCAGCTGCACCGCCGACTCGTGCTGGATCGCGATGTTCTTGATCCCGGCCACCACGGGAGCGGCCTCGTCGAGGGCGGCCGCCCGCCCCGCCGGGTTCTCCAGGTTGTGCCGGGACACGATGTGCCGCAGCGCGAACTCGAACAGCGGGGTACGGGACTCCACCAGTCCGGAGACGGCCGCGTCGCCCTGCGCGAGCCGCAGGTCGCAGGGGTCCATCCCGCCCGGGGTGATCGCGATGGAGGTCTCCGCCGCGAACTTCTGGTCGTCCTCGAAGGCCCGCAGCGCCGCCTTCTGCCCGGCCGCGTCACCGTCGAAGGTGAAGATCACCTCGGCGGTCGCGTTGTCCATCAGCAGCCGGCGCAGGATCTTGATGTGCTCCCCGCCGAAGGCGGTGCCACAGGTGGCGATGGCGGTGGTGACCCCGGCCATGTGGCAGGCCATCACGTCGGTGTAGCCCTCGACGACCACGGCCCGGGAGGTCTTCGCGATCTCCTTCTTGGCCAGGTCGATGCCGTACAGCACCTGGGACTTCTTGTAGATCGGCGTCTCGGGGGTGTTCAGGTACTTCGGCCCGTTGTCGTCCTCGCGCAGCTTGCGCGCGCCGAAGCCGACCACCTCGCCGCTGATGTCCCGGATGGGCCACATCAGCCGGCCGCGGAAGCGGTCGATGGGCTTGCCGCTGCGGCTGTCCTGGGCCAGCCCGGAGAGGATCAGCTCCTTGTCGCTGAAGCCCCGCCCGCGCAGGAACCGGGTCAGGTGGTCCCAGCCGGCCGGGCTGTAGCCCACCCCGAAGTGCTCGGCCGCGCCCTGGTCGAAGCCGCGCTCCGCCAGGAAGCGGCGGCCGATCTCGGCCTCGGCGCCGCCGAGCTGGTCCACGTAGAACTGGGCGGCCGCCTTGTGCGCCTCGACCAGGCGGATCCGCTCCCCGCGGCCGCTGGTGCCGGCGGTGTAGCCGCCCTCCTCGTAGCGCAGGGTGATGCCGGCCTGGCCGGCCAGCCGCTCGACCGCCTCCGAGAAGGAGAGGTGGTCGATCTTCATGATGAAGTCGAGGGTGTCCCCGCCGGCCTGGCAGCCGAAGCAGTGGTAGAGCCCCTTGCCCGGGCTGACCTGGAAGGACGGGGACTTCTCGTCATGGAAGGGGCACAGGCCCTTGAGGTTGCCGCCGCCGGCGTTGCGCAGCTGGAGGTACTCCGAGACCACGGCGTCGATCGGGACCGCGTCCCGTACCGCCTTCACGTCGTCGTCGTTGATCCGTCCTGCCACCCGTGAATTCTACGGTGGGGCGGCGGCAAACCCGTCAGGCCCCCTCGGCGGGCACCAGGGAGTCGAGCGGAACGGACGGGTCCGCCAGCTTCTCGCGGTCCACCGGGGCCTTGGAGCGGATCAGGTTCTGGATCTGCTCGGTGACGTCCCACACGTTCACGTTCATCCCGGCCAGCACCCGGCCCTCGGACAGCCAGAACGCGATGAACTCGCGCTTGCCCACGTCCCCGCGCACCAGCACCTGGTCGTAGCTGCCCGCCGGGGCGAACCCCGAGTACTCCAGGCCCACGTCGTACTGGTCCGAGAAGAAGTACGGCACCCGCTCGTACGAGACCTCCTGCCCCAGCATCGCCCGCGCGGCGGCCGGGCCGCCGTTGAGGGCGTTGGCCCAGTGCTCCACCCGCAGCCGCCTCCCCAGCCCCGGGTGCTGGGCGGCCGCCACGTCCCCGACGGCGAAGACGTCCGGGTCGGAGGTGCGCAGCGAGGCGTCCACGGCGATGCCGCCGCCGTGCTCCCGGTCCACCAGGGCCAGCCCCGAGGTCTCGGCGAGCGCCGTGCGCGGCGCCGCCCCGATCGCGGCGAGCACGGCGTGCGCCGGGTGCTCCTCGCCGTCGTCGGTGCGGGCGGCCAGCACCATGCCGTCCTGGCCGACGATCTCCGTCAGCCTGGCCCCGAAGTGGAAGCGGACCCCGTGCTCGCCGTGCAGGTCGGCGAAGAACTGGCCGATCTCCGGGCCGAGCACCGCGTGCAGCGGGGAGGCCAGCGGCTCGACCACGGTCACCTCGGCGCCGTAGGAGCGGGCGGCGGCCGCCACCTCCAGGCCGATCCAGCCCGCGCCCGCGATCAGCAGGTGCCCGTTGTCGCGGCCCAGGGAGGTCAGGGCCTTGCGCAGCAGGTCGGCGTGGGCGAGCCGGCGCAGGTGGTGCACCCCGGCCAGGCCGGTGCCCGGGATGTCCAGGCGGCGGGGCTCGGAGCCCGTCGCCAGCAGCAGCTTGTCGTAGTGCAGCAGGGTGCCGTCACCGAGGCGCACCGTCTTCGCCCCGCGGTCCAGGTGCACGGCGGGCTGGCCCAGGTGCAGCTCGATGTCGGCGCCCGCGTACCAGGACGGCTCGTGCACGAAGACGCTGTCGCGCTCCTCCTTGCCCAGCAGGTATCCCTTGGACAGCGGGGGCCGCTCGTAGGGATGGTCGCGCTCGTCGCCGATCAGGATCACCCGGCCGGTGAACCCCTCCGACCTCAGCGTCTCGGCGGCCTTCGCCCCGGCCAGCCCCGCGCCGACGATGATGAACGTCTGGTGTGCGTCGACCACCTGATGCCTCCTCATAACCTCTCCGCCATGTGCGGCCACATGCGAGCGTCCCGCACCGAGCCTGCCTCGTGAAGGGGGAATGGCCCGATCGGCTCACCCTTCGGCGCGCCGCCCGTGCCGGGTGAGGCGGGCGTGCAGGGACCGGGCGGACGAGTCGGTGAGGCAGGCGATCTGGTCGATGACCGCGCGCTTGCGGGCCTTGTCGTCCGGCGCGGCGTCGAAGATCGCCCGGAACTGCGGGTCGAGGCCCTCCGGCGCCCGCGCGCTGAGCGCGTCGGCGAGTTCGGCCAGGACGACGCGCTGGTCGGCCCGCAGCCGCTCCTGCTCGTCGCGCTGCATCACGTACAGGTCGGCGACCGCCTTCAGGACGGCGCACTCGTTGCGCGCCCGGCGCGGGACCACCAGCTCCGCCGCGTACCGGGTCAGCGGGCCGGGCCCGTACGCCTCGCGGGTGGCGGTCTCGGCGGCCAGGCAGAAACGGCCGATCAGCTGGCTGGTGGCGTCCTTCAGCCGGGCCTGCGCCACGGCGGAGCCGTCGTAGCCGTGCGGCCACCACTCCTCCTCCATCAGCCGGTCCAGCGCCTCGCGCAGCTCCTCCGGCTCGGTGTCGGCGGGCACGTACCGGCCGATGGCCACCTGCCAGATGGCGGCGCGCTCGGGCTCGGCGAACAGCAGGTTGGGGTCGAGGTGGCCGGCGTGCAGGCCGTCCTCGAAGTCGTGCACCGAGTACGCGACGTCGTCCGACCAGTCCATCACCTGGGCCTCGAAGCACTTGCGGTCGGCGGGCGCGCCGCGCCGCAGCCAGTCGAAGACCGGCAGGTCGTCCTCGTAGGCGCCGAACTTCACCGAGTCGGGATCGGTGGGGTGCCCGCCGCGCGCCCAGGGGTACTTGGTGGCGGCGTCCAGGCAGGCCCGGGTCAGGTTGAGGCCGACGCTGACGGGCTCGCCGGTCGCCGGGTCGGGCACGAACCGCTTGGGCTCCAGCCGGGTCAGCAGGCGCAGCGACTGGGCGTTGCCCTCGAAGCCGCCGCAGTCCTTCGCGAACTCGTTGAGCGCCTCCTCGCCGTTGTGCCCGAACGGCGGGTGCCCCATGTCGTGCGACAGGCAGGCCGCCTCGACCAGGTCGGGATCGCAGCCGAGGGCCGCGCCGAGCTCCCGCCCGACCTGCGCGCACTCCAGCGAGTGGGTCAGCCGGGTCCGGGGGCTCGCGTCCCAGTCGAACGAGCGGGTGCCCGGGGTGACCACCTGGGTCTTCCCGGCGAGGCGGCGCAGCGCCGCCGAGTGCAGCACGCGGGCCCGGTCGCGCTGGAAGGCGGTCCGCCCGGGCCGTTTGTCGGGCTCGGCGGCCCACCGCTCGGTGGCGGCGGGGTCGTAGGAGTCGTACGCGGGGGTGAGCGCGGTGCCTTCCATGGATCGACGGTAACCGGAGACACCGACGATCCGAGCAATCCGGTCCCGTCCGGTCTTCAGGCGCTGGCCAGTTCCCGGTGGTGCGCGGGGCGGGACAGGGCCTCGTCGTAGCGGTGCAGGACCAGCCGGGCCAGCGCCGGGTGGGCGCCCAGCGGCGCGGCCGCCGGGCCCGGTGCGGCGGCGGCGCTCGCGGTGGCGAAGCGGCCCGGGGCGGTGAAGTACGAGGCCACCGCGACCCGGTGGCCCCGCGCCCGCAGCGCCCGGACCGCCTCCGGGACGGCCGGCGCGGCCGCCGAGGCGTACGCCGGGACCACGGGCACCCCGCCCAGCCGCTCCGAGAGCAGGGCGGCGGTGCGGCGGGTGTCGGCGGCGGAGTCGGGGTCGAGGGAGCCGGCGGCGGCCAGGACGACGGCCGAGCCCGGCTCCCGGCCGGCCTCCAGGAGCCGCTCGGCCAGGGCCTCCACCAGCAGCGGGTGCGGGCCGAGCGGCGCCGCGACCCGGATCCGCAGGTGCCCGGCGCGGGCCGCCGCGGCGGGGAGGTCCCGTTTGACGTGGGTACCGCGCCCGAGCAGCAACGGTACGAGGACGGCCGCGCCGGCGGTCTCCTCCAGGGTGCGGGCGAGCGGCGGCGCGTTCAGCTCGATGTGCCCGAGCCGGACGTCGAGGCGCGGGCGGAGCTCGCGGACCCGTTCGAGGAGCGCGAGGACGGTGAGCGCGGCGCGGGGGTCGCGGCTGCCGTGGCCCACGGCGACGAGGGTGGGGTGCATGAGGGGGCTCCGTGGGGCCGGGCGCGCGGCGGGCGCACTCCGCTCAGCTGGGCGCCGAGCTGGTCGGTGATCCGGGTCAGCAGCTCGGCCGCGCTGCCGAACGGGAGGGAGGGGAGGAGGGCGGACTGGCTTTCGGGAGGGTGCACCGGCTCCGTCATGAACCGATCCTGCGGGCCCCGGATTGCGTCCGCGTTGCGCGCGGGTGACGGGTGTTTGCCGGGTCCTCACACCGTCCGCCCGGCACCCGGGCTGAAACCGGGACGATCTCCCGGCGCGTCCTGGACTGCGAGCCGGGCGGCCGCGCCCGGCGGACGACCAGGGGGAACGTTCATGCGCACACCGCGCCCGAGCAGGATCGCGCACGCCCTGCGCGGCCGGCTGCCGCGTACCGTCCGGGCCCGGCGGCGGGCCGTGCAGGCCGTGATGGCGCTGTGCGTGCTGGCCCTGCTGCCGTCGGCCTGGACCCACGCGACCGCCGCCGGCCGGCTGCGCACCGTCGGGCAGGCGCCCGCCACGGGGGTGGCCGTCGTGTTCGGGGCCGGGCTGTGGAACGGCCGGCCCACCCCGTACCTCGCGGCCCGCCTGGACGCGGCCGTCGAGCTGTACCGCGCCGGGAAGGTGCGGGCCGTCCTGGTCACCGGGGACAACAGCCGCACCGAGTACGACGAACCCGACGCGATGCGCACCTACCTCACCGGGCACGGGGTGCCCGACGGCCGGATCGTCAGCGACTTCGCCGGCTTCGACACCTGGGACAGCTGCGTCCGCGCCCGGGAGATCTTCGGCGTGCGCCGGGCGGTGCTGGTCAGCCAGGGCTTCCACATCCACCGGGCCGTCACCCTGTGCCGGGCCGCGGGGGTGGACGCGTACGGGGTCGGAGTCGAGGACGTGCACGACGCCACCTGGTACTACGGCGGCGTCCGGGAGGTCTTCGCGGCGGGCAAGGCGGCCGCGGACGCCGTCTTCCGGCCGCGGCCGACGTTCCTGGGGCCCAGGGAGGAGGGGGTGTCGCGGGCGCTGGGCGCTCTGGCAGACTGACGCCGCGATCGCTGGTATTCCTATTAGTCATATCCGAGGAGTGGAACCGTGGCTGTTGTGGATCTGAGCGGCAAGGCCGTCGTCATCACCGGAGGGGCCCGCGGCCTCGGCGCGGCCGCCGCGCAGGCCGTCGTCGACGGCGGCGGCCGGGTGCTGATCACCGACCTGCTGGAGGCGGAGGGCGCCGAGACCGCCGCGAAGCTCGGCGACGCGGCCCGGTTCCTGCGCCACGACGTCACGAGCGAGGCCGACTGGCAGGCCGTCCTGGACCACGCCGCGGCCGAGTTCGGCCGGCTCGACGGACTCGTCAACAACGCGGGCATCGCCACCGGGCAGCTCCTGGAGCACGAGAGCGTCGAGCACTTCCGCCGGTGCGTCGAGGTCAACCTGGTCGGCACCTTCATCGGAATCAAGGCCGCGATCCCGCTGCTGCGGGCGGGCGGGGGCGGGTCGATCGTCAACATCTCGTCGGCGGCGGGGCTCACCGGGCTGGCCCTGACCGCCGGGTACGGCGCCTCCAAGTGGGGTGTGCGGGGGCTGTCGAAGATCGGCGCGGTGGAGCTCGCGGAGGCGGGGATCCGGGTGAACTCCGTCCACCCCGGGATGACCCTGACCCCGATGACGGCGCCGGTCGGCATCCAGGCGGGGGAGGGCAACTACCCCGGTGCGCCGCTGGGCCGGGTCGGCGTCCCGGAGGAGATCGCGGCGGCGGTCGCGTTCCTCCTCTCCGACGCGGCCTCGTACACGACGGGCGCCGAACTGGCCGTCGACGGCGGCTGGACGGCGGGCCTGACGGTCCGCTACCTGACGGGGCAGTAGCCGGGTGCGGGGCTGTCCATAGCCCCGCCGGCGATCGAGGCGCGGGGGTCCGGGGGCGGAGCCCCGGGAGGCCCTCACCGGGCCCGGCCGCCCGCGCTGAGCCCCCGCACCCCCGCCCGTAACGCGGCGACGCACCCCGCGTAACACCCCCCGCACACCCTGGGCGGTATGCGCACCCAGGAAGCCACCCCCACCCACTGCCCCTACTGCGCCCTGCAGTGCGGCATGAACCTGCGCCCCCTGCCGGACGGCGACGGTGTCACGGTCGAGGAGCGGGCCGACTTCCCGGTGAACCGGGGTGCGCTCTGCGGCAAGGGCCGCACCGCCCCCGCCGTGCTCTCCTCCCGGGTGCGCCTCACCGAGCCGCTGGTCCGTACCCGCGCCGGCGGGCCGCTCGTCC
Source organism: Streptomyces sp. NPDC089915 (assembly GCF_040684675.1). Lineage (NCBI taxonomy): Bacteria > Bacillati > Actinomycetota > Actinomycetes > Kitasatosporales > Streptomycetaceae > Streptomyces > Streptomyces sp. NPDC089915. Next base: position 11,231 of record NZ_JBFBGN010000155.1, read on the forward strand.
CGGCAACCTGGGAGGAGGCCCTCGACGCCGTCGCCGCCGGCCTCGCCCGCACCCGCGGCGCGCACGGGCCCGACGCGGTCGGCGTCTTCGGCGGCGGCGGGCTCACCAACGAGAAGGCCTACGCCCTCGGGAAGTTCGCCCGCGTCGCCCTCGGCACCTCCCAGATCGACTACAACGGCCGCTTCTGCATGTCCTCGGCCGCCGCCGCCCACCAGCGCGCCTTCGGCCTCGACCGCGGACTGCCCTTCCCGCTGGAGGACGTCCCCCGCACCGGCTGCGTGATCCTCGTCGGCTCCAACCCGGCCGAGACCATGCCCCCCGCCCTGCGCTACCTCACCGAGCTCAAGGAGAACGGCGGCACCCTCATCGTCGTCGACCCCCGCCGCACCCGCACCGCCGAACAGGCCGACCTGCACCTCGCCCCGCGCCCCGGCACCGACCTCGCCCTGGCCCTCGGCCTGCTGCACCTCGTCGTCGCCGAGGGCCGCACCGACGAGGAGTTCATCGCCGCCCGCACCACCGGCTGGCAGGACGCCCGCGCCGCCGCCATGGCCCACTGGCCCGAACTCGTCGAGCGCATCACCGGCGTCCCCGTCCCGCAGCTGCGGCGCGCCGTCGAGATGTTCTGCGCCCCCGACTCCGCCATGGTCCTCACCGCCCGCGGCCCCGAACAGCAGGCCAAGGGCACCGACACCGTCGGCGCCTGGATCAACCTCTGCCTCGCCACCGGCCGGGCCGGCCGCCCCCTCTCCGGCTACGGCTGCCTTACCGGGCAGGGCAACGGCCAGGGCGGCCGCGAGCACGGCCAGAAGGCCGACCAGCTCCCCGGCTACCGCAAGCTCACCGACCCCGACGCCCGCGCCCACGTCGCCCGGGTCTGGGGCGTCGACCCGCAGACCCTGCCCGGCCCCGGCCGCAGCGCCTACGAACTCCTCGACGCCCTCGGCACCGACGTCAAGGCCCTCCTCCTCATGGGCTCCAACCCGGTCGTCTCCGCGCCCCGCGCCGCCCACGTCGAGGAACGCGTCCGCTCCCTGGACTTCCTGGCCGTCGCCGACGTGGTCCTCTCCGAGACCGCCGCCCTCGCCGACGTGGTCCTGCCCGTCACCCAGTGGGCGGAGGAGACCGGCACCACCACCAGCCTGGAGGGCCGCGTCCTGCTGCGCCGCCGCGCCCTCACCCCGCCCCCCGGCGTCCGCGGCGACCTCGACGTCCTGCACGGGCTCGCCTCCCGCCTCGGCGTGGAGAAGGGCTTCCCCACCGACCCCGAGGAGGTCTTCGGCGAACTGCGCCGCGCCTCCGAAGGCGGCCCCGCCGACTACTCCGGCATCACCTATGAGCGCATAGCCGCCGAACAGGGCGTCTTCTGGCCCTGCCCCGAAGGCTCCCCGGGCACGCCCCGGCTCTTCCTGGACCGGTTCGCCACCGAGGACGGCCGGGCCCGCTTCACGCCCGTCGTCCACCGCGAGGCCGCCGAGACCCCCGACGCCGACTACCCCCTGCTGCTCACCACCGGCCGGGTCGTCGCCCAGTACCAGTCCGGGGCGCAGACCCGCCGCGTGCCCGAGCTCAACGAGGCCGCCCCCGGCCCGTTCGTGGAGCTCCACCCGCGCCTCGCCGCCCGGCTCGGGGTGTCCGAGGGCGCGCCGCTGGCCGTCACCTCACGGCGCGGACGGGCCGTGGCCCCGGCCCGGATCACCGACGCCATCAGGGCGGACACCGTGTTCATGCCCTTCCACTGGTACGGGGAGGGCCGCGCCAACACCCTCACCAACCCCGCCCTGGACCCCGTCTCCCGGATGCCCGAGTTCAAGGTCTGCGCCGTCCGCGTGGAACCCGCGTAGCGGCGCGGCCCGGCGGACCATCTCTTGCCGCAGTCTTGGGGCCCGCTTTGGGGAGCCTCACAGCTCCCACAACTAGCGTTCCGCGCATGTCACTTCGACCCCCGAACACCCTCCCCGTGCTGCCCTACCGCAAGCCGACCCGCGGCCGCGACTACTGGCTGCTGGACGACGTACTGCCCGACGTCGACGCCGTGCGGGAACGCTGCCTCGCCAAGGACGACTGGGTCCAGGGCGCCCCGCACAAGCCCGAGCCCTGGCCCGGGCTGCGCGCCATGCCCGCCCTGGAACCGGCCGAACTGGCCCACGTGGAGAAGCTGGTGCGCAAGGCCACCGGGGCGAAGCGGATCTGGGCCGAGGACCCGGCCGGCGCCGGCACCTTCAACCACAACTGCGTCCAGGTCGTCGGCGAGGGGGAGTGCGAGTCCCGCCCGCACACCGACTCCCGCACCGTGTGCCGCTACGCGGCCGTGCTCTACCTGACCCCCGGCATACCCAAGGACTGCGGCACCAGCTTCTACCGCCAGAGCCTCCCCGGCGGGGTCCTCGGCGGCAACCAGGTCCTCGCCCCGCACAACAACCTCGTCGACGCCCTCGGCACCCGCTTCGTCCCCGAGGACTCCTTCACCGAGGACCTGCGCGTCCCCCACCGCTACAACCGGCTCCTGCTCTACTCCGCCAACCTGATCCACAGCGCCACCGGCTACTGGGGCACCACCCTGGAGGACAAGCGGATGACGGCCGTCTTCTTCTGGATGGCCTGAGGGGACGCCCTGCACGGGCCCGCCGCGGGCGGCCCCCGATCGTCTCGGACATGAGTCCGATCCGCATCGGGGTTGCCGCCGGGGGGTAACCATCCGGTCACGCAGCGGGCTCAGAAAGTGCCCGCACGCCCCTCGTGGCGGCGATGTGCCGTACCCCACACTGAGGTGCGGTGCCACCGGACTCGGAGCCCCTGGAGGTCGCCCCCGTGCAGACCCGGACCCTGACCGTGAACGTGAGCCACCCCGCCGGCGGCCCCTTCCACGCCGGCGACGTCGCAACCGCGGAGACCGAGGCCGAGGCCGTGGACGAAACCGCAGACGAGACCGCAGACGCGACGGCCGAGACCGCCGAAGCCGCCGCCGAGGCCGCGGAGCCCACCGGGGACGACGAACCCGAAGTGCTCGAACTCATCGAGCAGCCGCCCCCGCAGACCGCCCGGGGACAGGCCGCCGCCGCCGCGGGAGGCCCCTCCGCCGACCTCTTCCGCCAGTACCTGCGCGAGATAGGCAGGATCCCGCTCCTCACCGCCGCCGACGAGGTGGAACTCGCCCGGCGGGTGGAGGCGGGACTCTTCGCCGAGGAGAAACTCGGCGGCGCCACCGACCTCGACTCCCAGCTCGCCGTCGACCTCGACAAACTCGTCGTCATGGGCCGGATGGCCAAACGCCGCCTCATCGAGTCCAACCTGCGGCTCGTCGTCTCCGTCGCCAAACGCTACGTCGGCCGCGGCCTGACCATGCTCGACCTGGTCCAGGAGGGCAACCTCGGGCTGATCCGCGCCGTCGAGAAGTTCGACTACGCGCGCGGCTACAAGTTCTCCACCTACGCGACCTGGTGGATCCGCCAGGCGATGTCACGGGCCCTCGCCGACCAGGCCCGTACCATCCGCGTCCCCGTCCACGTCGTCGAGCTCATCAACCGCGTCGTCCGCGTCCAGCGCCGCATGCTCCAGGAACGCGGCTACGAGCCCACCGCCGAAGAGGTCGCCCTCCACCTGGAACTGACCCCCGAACGGGTCCTGGAGGTCCTGCGCCTCGCCCAGGAGCCGGTCTCCCTGCACGCCCCCGTCGGCGAGGAGGAGGACGTCGCGCTCGGCGACCTCATCGAGGACGGCGACGCCGCCTCCCCCATGGAGTCCGCCGCCTTCTTCCTGCTGCGCGAACACCTCGAAGCCGTCCTGTCGACCCTCGGCGAACGCGAACGCAAGGTCGTCCAGCTCCGCTACGGCCTCGCCGACGGACGCCCGCGCACCCTGGAGGAGATCGGCCGGATCTTCGGCGTCACCCGGGAGCGGATCCGCCAGATCGAGTCGAAGACCCTCGCGAAGCTCCGCGACCACGCCTTCGCCGACCAGCTGCGCGGCTACCTCGACTGACGCCCCCGACGGGAAAGGGGGCGCCCCGAAGGACGCCCCCACCCGCTCGCACCCGGCGCCGGATGCTCCTATAGACGTCAAGCCGCTGGAGTGAGGTCGGTTTGAGTGATTCGTTCGGTCGGTGCGGTGGTCAGAGCGTGGTAGACCTCGCGGGC
>NZ_JBFBGN010000156.1:0-15344 GCF_040684675.1 Streptomyces sp. NPDC089915
CTCGGGGCAGGGCAGCCAGCGGCTGGGCATGGGGCGTGAACTGCACGCCGCGTACCCGGTGTTCGCGGACGCCTTCGACGCCGCCTGTGCCGCCCCTGCTGCCACCCCCGGCCGGCGGTGAGCACCGCGAGGAACTCCCGGGAGAGGTCGGCGCCCGCCTTGGCCTCCTCGGCCAGCAGCACGCCGATCCGCTGGGCCACCTCCATGGCCGCCTCCAGGGCCTCCGGCCCCGGCTCCGGATCCCGGTCGAGCAGCCACACGTAGCCCTGGACGATGCCCCGGTACCGCACCGGCAGGCAGATCCGCCCCCGGAAGACCCCCGCGTCCGGCGCCGCCGGGATCCGCACGGGGCCGGTCGCCCGGGCGATGCCGAAGCCCTCGAACCAGGACCGCACGGCCGCCGTGGACTGCCGGGTCAGGATCGAGCGCGTGCGCACGGGGTCCATCGCGAGGTCGTCGTCGCTGTCGTGCGCGCCGAAGGCGATCAGGCGGAAGTCCCGGTTCTCCAGCGTCGCCGGGGCGCCGAGCAGCGCCGAGATCTCGTCCACCAGGTCCTGGTAATCGCCCTTCACGGGCACATTCTCCCACCCCCGCGCCGCCCCTTCAGACAGATGTATGAGATCCGGGACACGGATGCGTGACAGCTGTCGATGGCAGAGGATCGTGGAGATCCATAGGTTTCACGGTGGTTTTACTTGCGTTTTCCTTACGGCCGCAGCACACCCCGCGGCGCCCGTATGCCCGCTTCTGCCACCCGTTGGAGGTGCCCCGTGCTGGGTCCCGCGATCCTCGCCGCTTCGCGCAGCGACAAGATGCGCCGAATCGTCTCTGCCGCCCCCGTGACCAAGCCGGTGGTCAACCGCTTCATCCCCGGTGAGACGGTCGACCAGGTCATCCCGATCGTCGAGGAGCTCACCCGCAAGGGCCTTGAGGTCACCCTCGACGTCGTCGGCGAGGACATCACCGCCGTGGAGCAGTCGCACGCCGCCCGGGACGCCTACCTGGAGCTCATCGAGCGTCTCAAGGAGCTGGAGCTCGGCGAGTCGGTCGAGATGTCCGTGAAGCTGTCGATGTTCGGCCAGGCGCTGGAGGGCGGCCACGAGCTCGCCCTCGCCAACGTCCGCCCGGTCGTCGAGGCCGCCGCCGCCATCGGCACCACCGTGACGCTCGACGCCGAGGACCACACCACCCTCGACTCGATGTTCGCCATCCACGAGGAGCTGCGCCGGGACTTCCCGCAGACCGGCTGCGTCATCCAGGCCTACCTCTTCCGCACCGAGGCCGACGCCCGCCGCCTGGCCGCCGCCGGCAGCCGCGTCCGGATCGTGAAGGGCGCCTACAAGGAGCCCGCCGAGGTCGCGTACCAGGACAAGGCCGAGATCGACAAGGCGTACGTCCGGATCATGCGGATCCTCATGGAGGGCGACGGCTACCCGATGATCGGGTCGCACGACCCGCGCCTGATCTCCATAGCGCAGGAGCTCGCCCGGCAGGCCGGCCGCAAGCTGGACGAGTACGAGTTCCAGATGCTCTACGGCATCCGCAGCGAGGAGCACCTCCGGCTCGCCTCCGAGGGTCATCGAATGCGGGTCTACACGGCCTATGGCACGGACTGGTACGGCTACTTCATGCGCCGCCTCGCGGAGAAGCCGGCCAACCTGCTGTTCTTCCTCCGCTCGATGATCACCAAGAACTAGCCAAGAACCAGGTCAAGGAGTTATCGCCCCATGGATGCTGTGACCCAGGTCCCCGCGCCGGTCAACGAGCCGGTCCACTCGTACGCCCCGGGCAGCGCGGAGCGCGCGCGCCTCGAGATCCAGCTCAAGCAGCTGTCCGAGAACCCGATCGACCTCCCGATGACGATCAACGGCGTCAAGCGGATGGGTGGCGGCGAGCGCTTCGACGTCGTCCAGCCGCACGACCACAAGTCGGTCATCGGCACGTACGCGAACGCCACCCGGGCCGACGCCCAGGAGGCCGTCGACGCCGCCCTGGCCGCCGCCCCGGCCTGGCGCGCGATGTCCTTCGACGACCGCGCCGCGATCATCCTGCGCGCCGCCGAGCTGCTGGCCGGCCCGTGGCGCGAGAAGCTGGCCGCCTCCACGATGCTGGGCCAGTCGAAGACCGCTCAGCAGGCCGAGATCGACACCCCGTGCGAGCTCGTCGACTTCTGGCGCTTCAACGTCCACTTCGCCCGCCAGATCCTGGCCGAGCAGCCGTGCGCGAACTCCGCCGGCGTGTGGAACCGCAGCGACCACCGCCCGCTCGAGGGCTTCGTCTACGCGATCACCCCGTTCAACTTCACGGCCATCGCCGGCAACCTGCCGACCGCCCCGGCCCTGATGGGCAACGTGGTCGTCTGGAAGCCGTCCCCGACGCAGACCCACTCCGCGGTCCTCCTCATGGAGCTCCTGGAGGCGGCCGGCCTGCCCAAGGGCGTCATCAACCTGGTGACCGGCGACGGCATCGCCGTCTCCGAGGTGGCCCTGAACCACCCCGAGCTGGCCGGCATCCACTTCACCGGCTCGACCAAGACCTTCCAGTACCTGTGGAAGACGGTCGGCAACAACATCGAGAACTACCGCTCGTACCCGCGCCTGGTCGGCGAGACGGGCGGCAAGGACTTCGTCGTCGCGCACCCGTCCGCGGACCGCGCGATCCTGAAGACCGCCCTGACCCGCGGTTCCTTCGAGTTCCAGGGCCAGAAGTGCTCGGCGTCCTCGCGCGCCTACGTCCCGGCCTCGATCTGGAACGACGGCTTCAAGGAGCAGTTCGCGGCCGAGGTCGACGGCATCACCATGGGTGACGTCCGCGACCTGTCGAACTTCATCGGCGCGGTCATCGACGAGCGCTCCTTCGCGAAGAACAAGGCCGCGATCGACCGTGCGAAGGCCGACCCGACCTGCACGATCGTCGCGGGCGGCACGTACGACGACTCGGAGGGCTACTTCGTCCGCCCGACCGTCATCGAGTGCACGGACCCGGAGAACGAGGTCTTCACGACCGAGTACTTCGGCCCGATCCTGGCGATCCACGTGTACGAGGACGCGGAGTACGACGCGATGCTGGCGCAGATGGAGAACGTCTCGGCGTACGCCCTGACCGGCTCCGTCATCGCGCAGGACCGCTACGCGGCGGCCGACACGATGGAGAAGCTCCGCTTCGCGGCGGGCAACTTCTACATCAACGACAAGTCGACCGGCGCCGTCGTCGGCCAGCAGCCCTTCGGCGGCGGCCGTGCCTCGGGCACCAACGACAAGGCGGGCGCGGCGTCCAACCTGCTCCGCTGGACCTCGACCCGCTCCATCAAGGAGACCCTGGTCCCGCCGACCGAGTACGGCTACCCCCACATGGGCTGACCGCCCTCCCCTGAATCCCGCCCCCGCTCCGGTACCCCCAAGTCCGGAGCGGGGGCGGTCCCATTTCCCCTCCGGGGAGGACCGATCGCTGCTAGCCTGGCGGGAGTTGTCGCGTACGGCGACGCGCTCCAGCACTCGGGCCCGGCTACCCGAGGGGGCGAAGGGCTCTGACGAGTTCCCGTGCGGGTGGGCTCCAGCAGACGGAGATACGCAAGCCTTCACGTGCCCGTGCCGGGGCGGTGCCAGAGGGAGACGTATGTCCAGGCGCACCGACAACCGCCACCGCGTGGCCAGCATCTGCCGTGAGGCCACCGGCCTGCCGCACCACACCTGCCTCCGCTGGGCCGAATCGGGGCTCATCACACGGCACCACCCCGTCCCCGAAGCGGCCCACGCGGATCAGCGGTCCCTTGAGGCCGAGGTGCTCCTCACCGTGGCCAACCGGCTGCAGCAAGCTCAGGTCGGAGGGGCCGTCTTCGGCTTCGTGGGGGCGGTGCCGAGTCTTGACGGTGTCGCACTCCGCGTCCACCCCGAGATGGGACGGCAGGTTCTGGCCGCGCTGTTGCCCCGCCTCCACAATCCCCTGCCGGGCTGCCATGAACTCCGGGGCGTACCGGGGCTCCGGCCCACCTGCGAGGCCGCGGGAGTGCGGCTGCGGAGTCTGCGGTGGGGGACCGCCTCCGTGCTGCTGCAGCACCCCGATCCGGCCTGGGCGCGGTACCTCTCCGAGAAGGCCTGCTGGGAACACGTCTGGTGGCACAACCCCGACCGCCTCCACCCCGGCGAAGAGGCCCAGCTGACGCCCGCGAGGGGGGCCGACGCGGATCGCGACCGGCTGCTCAGCCGGTTGCTGCGGCGCCCCGGGCTGGTCAATGCCGCCGGATCGGCGCACGGTTCGGCCAACACCTACAGCCGTGGCTCCAGGGAGCTGATCATCGCCTGGTGCTGCGCCCTGGAAGCGGACGAGCTCGCACGGCGGCTGCGGCGCAGCGGGCTGCTGGAGCCGGACGAAGAGGACGGGGCCGAAACGGCGTACGGAATGCACCCGGGCCGGCTCGCGCTGGGCGGGGCGGCCGTCACCGTGCGGCGCGGGACGTGCGCCACGGCGACGGCGCCGATTGCCACCGGGGCCGGCCCGTGCTGACCGCGGCCATCGTCACCGCGGCCGTGCTCGGGGTCGCCAAGGTCGTGCGGGACTGGTTGATCCTGCGGCAGGTGCGGGCCGCCATGGAGGCGGGGAGTGCCGAGGACCGGGTGCGGATCGGGTTGCGGCTCGCCGGGGCCCTGGGCGGGCGGCAGGCCGGCGAGGACGGGCCGCCCGCTCAGCCGGAGGCGGGCGGTTAGACCTCCACCAGGACCTGGTCCAGGGACTTGCGGAGCAGGTCCGGGACCTCGCAGTCTTCCGACGGGTAGCCGACCGGGATGACCGCGAAGGCCTTCTCGTTCTCCGGGCGTCCCAGGACGTGGCTCAGGAAGCGCATCGGGCTCGGGGTGTGGATGAGGGCGGCCAGGCCCGAGAGGTGGAGGGCGGAGAGGAGCATACCGACCGCGATGCCGACCGACTCGTCCACGTAGTAGTGCTTGCGCTTGTCCCCGTCCGGGCCGAGCCAGTACCGCTGCTGGAAGACCACGATCAGCGCCGGGGCGTCCGTCAGGTGGGTCTTCACGGCGTCGGTGCCGATGGGGCGCAGGGCCGCCAGCCATTCGTCGCCGAGGCGGCCGTCGTAGGAGATCTGCTCCTCCTGTTCGGCGGCGGCGCGGATCTGCCGGCGGATCGCGGGGTCCTTGACCAGGACGAAGGTCCACGGCTGCTGGTGCGCCCCCGACGGGGCGGTGGCGGCGCAGGCGATGGCGTCGCGGACGGCCTGTTCCGGGACGGGGTCGGGGGAGAAGTGGCGCACGGTGCGCCGTTCGTCCATCCGGGCCCGCAACTCCGCCGCGCGCGCGAGGGATTCGGGGCCGGGCATGCGCGCGGGACGGTAGGCGACGGGCCGGTAGGGCTGGCCATGGGTGGGGGTCCACTGCTGGGTCTCTGGCGACATGCGTAGATCTTCCAGCGGGGCGACCCCGGAGGCCAGGGCCGGGTGAGGGGGCGGTGTCCGTTGTGTGGGGACCCGGGGGCTATGGCCGTGGCGAACGTCGGTCGATTCACGGTGCGCGGCGGGCCGCTCCGCAGCCCGCGCCGCCGACGGCCCGGGGGCGTCGGGGACCGGGGTGTCCGCCGGGGGCGGGGGAGCCGGCGGGCCCTCCGCCCGGGCTGGACCACGCGGGCCGGCGGCGGGGTGCGGACCGCCGTCGACCTGCGCCTCGGCGCTGGGCCCGGGGTGGACCACCTCCCGGGTCCGGCCGGGCCGGCGCCCTCGCGGACCCGGCGCCGCGGGATCGGGCACCGGGACCTGGGGGGCGGGGGCCGGAGCGCTCCGGACCCCGGTGCCTGCGCGTGTTTCCGGCCTTTCCGGGGTCCGGCGGTCAGGAGCCCGAGATGCTCGCCGCGCCCGTCTCGATGTGGCCCGTGTAGCGGCGGGACCAGGTGCCGTCGGAGTCGGCCAGGATCGTGAAGTCGTACCAGCCCTTGTTGTAGGCGACGGCGTTGAAGAAGTCCTCGCGCGAGGAGTTCGCCGGGACCGTGTACGTCCAGGGGCCGTCCGAGCGGTAGGCGTTCGAGCGGATCGTGAAGGTGACCGGGGAGGCCGAGGCGTTGGTCATCTTGAACCAGATGGCCGTCTTGCCGGTGCCCGTCTCCACCGCGTAGCGGGCGGCGACCTCCAGGGACTTGCCCGGCTTGGTCGCGTCGCCGATGAAGCGGCGCAGGAAGCGGTTGGGGCCGTACATCGAGATGTCGTACTTGCCGGAGCCGGCGCCCAGACCGATGGAGAACCAGTCGCTGGAGGTGGCCCCGGGGTCGACCGTGTACTGCCAGGCGGCCGTGTCCCGGTACTGGTGCGGGTGGATCGAGAAGTGCGCCGCCTGCCGGGCCTGCGGGCCCTGGTTGGTCATCGAGAACCAGGCCAGGATCTTGCCGGCGGGCCCGAACTCGAAGCGGTCGAGGTTGCCGTTGACCTGGTACGGGAGGGCGCGGGCCGGGCGCGTCCCGGACTCCTGCGCCGGGAGGGCGTTGTCCTGGGGGACCGGGTTGGGCAGGGGCCCGCAGGTGGACTGGCCGATGACCTTCGCCGTCGAGGGCAGGCCGGACGGGACCCCGTACACCGGGTGCGCGAAGTCGAAGACGCCCGTCAGGTCGCCGGTCACCTTGCGGCGCCAGGCGCTGATGTTGGGGCAGAGGGCCGGCGTGCCCAGGGCCGTGGTCCACGTCTCCATGAAGCGCAGGACGGAGGTGTGGTCGAAGACCTCGGAGCTGACCCAGCCGCCCCGGGTCCACGGGGACATCACCAGCATGGGGACGCGGAAGCCCAGGCCGATCGGGGTGCCGTCGATGTACTCGTCGGGGGTGCCGGGCGGGGCGACCGGCGGGGCGACGTGGTCGAAGAAGCCGTCGTTCTCGTCGTAGTTGAGGAAGAGGACCGTGGAGTCGAAGACCTCGGGGTTCGCGGCGAGCGCCCGGTAGACCAGGTCCACGAAGTGGGCGCCGTCGCCGGGCGGGGCGTACGGGTGCTCCGAGAAGGCCTCGTTCGCCACCACCCAGGACACCTGGGGCAGGGTGCCCGCGACCACGTCCGCGCGGATCGCGGCGGCGATGTCGTCGGGGGTGGAGCCGGTGGTCTTGGGGACGGAGGCCATGCCGCGGTCCCACAGCGGGTCGCCGGGGGCGGCGTCCGTGAACCTCTTGAAGTAGGCCAGGCCGTTGTCCCCGTAGTTGTCCTGGGCGTTCTGGTAGACCTTCCAGGTCATCCCGGCCCGCTGGAGGGCCTCCGCGTACGTCTCCCAGGTGAGCCCCGACTCGTCGCCGCCGTCCTTGCTGCCCGGGTCCACCTTGCCGCTCCACAGGAAGGTGCGGTTGGGGCCGGTGGCGCTGAGGGTGGAGCAGAAGTAGGCGTCGCAGATCGTGTAGTTGTCGGCGAGCCCGTAGTGGAAGGGGATGTCGGGGCGGTCCAGGTGGCCGAGGGTGTGGGTCTTGCCGACGCCGGCGACCCAGTTGTCCATCCGGCCGTTGTTCCAGGCGGCGTGCTGCGAGGTCCAGCTGTGCGGGAGGTCTCCGGTGCACTGGGCCAGGGTCGCGCCGTCGGCACCGCCCGCCGCCGGGGTGGCGGACAGTCTCCACGGGTACTGGCGGCCGCCCCAGTTCGGCTGGTTGAAGGTGCCCCAGCCGCCCGGGATGTTGCCGGAGGCGCGGTCGCCGAAGCCGCGGACGCCCTTGAGCTTGCCGAAGTAGTGGTCGAAGCTGCGGTTCTCCTGCATCAGGATCACCACGTGCTTCACATCGGTGATCGTGCCCGTCGCCGCGGCCGCGGCCGCCGTCGTGGGCAGGGCTGCGGGCAGGGCCGCCCCGGCCACGAGCCCGGCGCCGATTCCCACGAAGCCCCTGCGGCTGATCGGTGTCACTGGCTGCTCGCCTCCAACTCGGGTGCCCCGCTGGCACATCGTCGGCAAGCGTGGCGGCGGCCGCCTCAAAGGTCTACATCCGTGCGGTAAGAAAACGGTGAACATCCGGGTGGCCGGAATCAACCGGCGGTGCGCACCAGCATCTTGCCCAGGTTCTCCCCGTGCAGCATGCCCAGGAACGCCTCCACCGTCTGGTCGAAGCCCTGTACAACGGTGGTGTCGGTGCCGATCCGGCCGCTGCGCAGGTGCGGGACCAGGAAGTCCTCCAGCTCGTCCTGCAGATTGGTGTGGTTTCGAACCAATACCCCTTCCAGGCGCAGGGACTTGTGCACCACCTCGAAGAGGTTGCGGGGCGCGGCCGGCGAGCGGTCGCCGTTGTACATCGAGATCGCGCCGACCCAGGCGACCCGCCCGTACTCGCGCAGGGAGTCGATGGCGCCCTCCAGGTGGTCCCCGCCCACGTTGTCCACGTAGACGTCGATCCCGTCCGGGGCGGCCTGCGCCAGCTGCTCGCCGACCGGGCCGTCGTGGTAGTCGAAGGCGGCGTCGAACCCGAGGGCCCCGGTGAGGTGGGCGACCTTCGCCGCCGAGCCCGCGCTGCCGATGATCCGGCGGGCGCCGAGCAGCCGGGCGATGTGCCCGGTGGCGGTGCCGACGCCGCCGGCCGCGGCGGAGACGAAGAGGTCCTCGCCCTCGCGCAGGGCCGCCGTGCGGGTGAGCGCGGCGTACGCGGTCAGGCCCGTCCCGCCCAGGATCGACAGGTAGGCCTCCAGCGGCACCCCCTCGTGGCCGCGGAGCCCGCGGGTGCCGTCCACGCCCAGGGTGACCAGGGCGTGGGTGCGCCAGCCCGCCCGGTGGAAGACCAGGTCGCCCTCCCGCAGGCCCGGGTCCCGGGAGGCGAGCACCCGGCCCACCGACCTGCCCTCCAGCGGCGCCCCCAGCTCGAAGCCGCCCTCGCCGCCGTCCATCAGCCCCCGGTGGTACGGGTCCACCGAGAGCAGCAGGTTCTCCACCAGCGCGGTGCCGGGGGCGGGTTCGGGGACGGGGGAGGAGACGTACGCGAAGTCGGAGGCGACGGGGAAACCGGTCGGGCGGGCGATCTGGTGGACGGCGTGTGCGGTGTCGGCGTTCATGGCGACGACGGTAGGAAGGAATCCCCGCGCCGGGCAGGGGGTTGCCCTCATGGAAGCCGCACATCCATGAAAGCCGCTCATACACCGAGGTGGGAACCCGTGACCGAACTCGCCCCGCAGGAGATCCGGGTGCTGGTCGCCGTCGCCGAGACGGGCGGCTTCTCCGCCGCGGCCGGGGCGCTCGGCATCAGCCAGTCGGCCGTCTCGCACTCGGTGCGCGGCACCGAGGGCAAGATCGGTGCGGTGCTGTTCGAGCGCGGCCGCTCCGGCGCCACCCCCACCCCGGCGGGGGAGCGGGCCGTGGCCCTGGGCCGGCGCATCCTGCGGCTGTACGAGGCCCTCGGCGCGGAGGCGCGCGCCGCCGGCCGGGCCGCCTCCGGCGCGGGCGCGGCGGACGGGGCCCTGCGGGGGACCCTGCGCATCGCGGCGTTCCGCAGCGCGGCCCTGCACCTGCTGCCGCCCGCCCTGGAGCGCCTCGCCGCGCGGTACCCCGGGATCCGGCCCGAGGTCCGGGTGGTGCGCGAGCTCGGCGCCGGGACGGCCGGGGAGGTGGCGGCCGGCCGGGCGGACCTGGGCATCGCGACCCTGGGCGCGCCCGGCGACGTACCGCCCGGGCTGCTGACGGGGGTGCTCGCGCGGGAGGCGTACGCGCTGGTGCACCCGGCCGGGCACCCGGACCCGAAGGCGCTGCCGCTGCTGGACTGGGACGAGAACTGCGGCTCCTACACCCGCCGGTGGTGGGCGGAGCAGGACTGGATCCCCGCGGCCACCGTCAAGGCGGAGGACGACGCGATGGTGCTGACGATGGTCGGCCGGGGCCTCGGGATGGCGATCATGCCCGAGCTGTCGCTGCGCGAGGCCACGGACGCCGTCGACATCGCCGCTCTGGGGCCGCAGGGGCCGGTGAGGCGGGTGGGATACGTCACTACAGCGGAAGCGGCGTCCACCCTCGCCGTCAGGGCTCTGATCAGGGAACTCAGGGCCGAATCGGTCTGAAAACGGAGCCCCCTGGGAGGGCCTTCCGGGGGGTTTCCCATCTCAGATACTAGGAAGTCCGAGTAATTGCGGAGACATACAGCGGCCGCTGCCCTAGCTTTGTAGGAGCCGAACGTCTCGCACATCCAGCGAATGGCGGTCGTGAGCGCGCGCCCCCTGGCAGGCAACCCCTGCGGCGCACGGCTCCCCGCCTCTTCCGGCGCCTTGAAGGAACCCCTCATCCGTGGCCCCGCCACGCCGTGATCTCAAGGAGTCGATCACCATGACCCCCACCACCGCCGCCTCCCGCCGCGTCCGCCACTCCTCCCCGGCCGACGACGACCGCAAGAACGCCGCCGCCGCCCTGCAGCGCGCCCTGGACCGCCGTGACAACGGCGGCTCGACCGGCCACTGAGCGAGTCCGGACCCCAGGCGTATCTCGTCCATATGGTGGACGGGATATGTCTGAGGGCTGGGACACGGAGTACGGTTCCGACATGTCGACCAGCATCAATCTCGCAGTGATCCCCGGTGATGGCATCGGCCAGGAAGTCGTGGCTCAGGGCCTCAAGGTCCTTACCGCGGTCCTGCCCCAGGATGTGAAGCTGGAGACCAAGGAATACGACCTCGGCGCCCAGCGCTGGCACCGCACCGGCGAGACCCTCCCGGACGCCGAGCTCGAAGCGCTCAAGCACCACGACGCGATCCTCCTCGGCGCCATCGGCGACCCGTCGGTCCCGTCCGGTGTCCTGGAGCGCGGTCTGCTGCTGAAGCTCCGCTTCGCCTTCGACCACTTCATCAACCTGCGCCCCTCGAAGCTCTTCCCGAACACGGCCACTCCGCTGGCCGGCCGTCCGGAGATCGACTTCGTCGTCGTCCGCGAGGGCACCGAGGGCCCGTACACCGGCAACGGTGGCAGCCTGCGCACCGGCACCCCGGCCGAGGTCGCCACCGAGGTCAGCATCAACACCGCCTACGGCGTCGAGCGCGTGGTCCGGGACGCGTACGAGCGGGCGAACTCCCGCCCCCGCAAGAAGCTGACGCTGGTCCACAAGAACAACGTCCTCGTGTACGCGGGCCACATGTGGAAGAACATCTTCGACAAGGTCGGCCAGGAGTACCCCGAGGTCACCACCGACTACCTGCACGTCGACGCGGCGACGATCTTCTTCGTCACCCAGCCCGAGCGCTTCGACGTCATCGTCACGGACAACCTCTTCGGTGACATCCTCACCGACCTGGCCGCCGCCGTCACCGGCGGAATCGGCCTGGCCGCCTCCGGGAACATCAACCCGACCGGCGCCTTCCCCTCGATGTTCGAGCCCGTCCACGGTTCGGCCCCGGACATCGCGGGCACCGGCAAGGCCGACCCGACGGCGACGATCCTGTCCGTCGCCCTCCTGCTGCGCCACCTCGGCTACGAGGAGCAGGCCGTCCGCATCGAGGACGCCGTCTCCGCCGACCTCGCCGAGCGTGACGGAACCTTCCGCTCCACCGACGCGATCGGCGACGCCCTCGCCGCGCGAGTAGCCGGCTGACCCGGCAGCTCCACCCAGGAAGCCGCCGGGTACGCACCATCACCCGGCGGCTTCTCCTGCACGGCCCCGGGTGCCACCATCTCCCGTGGGCCGCATCACCCCGTTTCACCGAAGACCCCGCGCGCGCGATAATCGAACGCGAGGCCGCGGTATACGGGGAAGCTCGGACGTCCTAGTACGCATGAGCGCGGTCCGCCATACACAACGGTGAAGGACAAGCACTCATGACGACGCCCACGATCGAGCTCAAGCCCTCCTCGAACCCGCTGTCCGACGCGGAGCGAGAGGCGATCCTGGCCAGCCCCGGATTCGGCCGCCACTTCACCGACCACATGGTGACGATCAAGTGGACCGAGGGCCGCGGCTGGCACGACGCCGAGCTGGTCCCGTACGCGCCGCTGTCGATCGACCCGGCCAACATGACCCTGCACTACGCGCAGACGATCTTCGAGGGTCTGAAGGCCTACCGCCAGCCCGACGGCACCGTCGCCACCTTCCGCCCGCAGGCCAACGCCGAGCGCTTCCAGGCCTCGGCCCGCCGCATGGCCATGCCGGAGCTGCCGACCGAGCTGTTCATCGAGGCCTGCGACGCGCTGATCAAGCAGGACGCCGCCTGGGTCCCGAACTCCGGCGAGGCCTCCCTCTACCTGCGGCCGTTCATGTTCGCCTCCGAGGTCGGCCTGGGCGTCCGCCCGGCCAACGAGTTCCTGTTCATGGTGATCGCCTCGCCCGCCGGCGCCTACTTCCCCGGTGGGGTCAAGCCCGTCTCCGTCTGGCTCTCCGAGGAGTACGTCCGCGCCGTCAAGGGCGGCACCGGCGCCGCCAAGACCGGCGGCAACTACGCCGCCTCCCTCGTCGCCCAGGCCCAGGCGGCCTCGCACGGCTGTGACCAGGTCGTCTGGCTGGACGCCGTCGAGCACCGCTGGATCGAGGAGATGGGCGGCATGAACCTGTACTTCGTGTACGGCGACCGCATCGTCACCCCGGAGCTGACCGGCTCGCTCCTCCCGGGCATCACCCGCGACTCCCTCCTCACCATCGCCCGCGACCTCGGCTACACCGCCGAGGAGGGGCGGATCTCCACCGAGGACTGGAAGCGCGACAACGAGAACGGCACCCTGACCGAGGTCTTCGCCTGCGGTACGGCCGCCGTCATCACCCCGGTCGGCTCGGTCAAGTCCGAGCGCGCCAACTGGACCCAGGGCGACGGCGAGCCCGGCGAGGTCACCATGAAGCTCCGCAAGGCGCTCCTGGACCTCCAGACCGGCCACCGCGCCGACACCCACGGCTGGATGCACCCGCTCGGCTAGGCCCCGGCCGGCCGGCCGGGCCGCAACCGCCCGAAGACGCCCGAAGGCCCCCGCGCACCAGCGCGGGGGCCTTCGGCCGTTCCCGGACGAGGGGGGAGGGGCGTGGTCAGCGCTCCTCGTCCTGCTCGCCGTCCTTCTTCGCGCGGCCCTGGACGGGCCCGTCCTGCCCGGTCACCGCCAGCAGGCCGTCGCCGACCATGTAGGCCAGGCCCGCGAGCCCCTTGACGATCTTCGTCGCCACATATGCGATCTCTTCCACGACGCTCCCCGTGCCGTTCGTGGCGGCGGCCCCTACCCTTCGACCGCCACCGCTACCTTGTCCGCCGGGGCGGCGGCCGGAGCCGCCTGCGGCCGGAACGTCAGCGCGGTGTAGACCGCGCCGCCGACCAGCCCCGACAGGATGAAACTACAGTCCACCCCGCCGGTGAGGGCCAGCAGCGGGCCCTCGTACACCGGGGTCGACACGGCGGCCAGACCCACGACCGCGCCGGCCGCCCAGGAGACGGTGGCGCGGATGTTCCAGCCCCCGCTGTACCAGTAGACGCCGCCACGGGCCCGGCGGTTGAACACCTGGAGCGCGTCGGCGTCGTACTCCCCGCGGCAGCGGACGTAGCCGATCAGGGTGATCACGGCCCAGGGGGCGCCGATCGCGGTCAGCAGCAGGACGAACGAGGTCATCGCCGACTGGACGTTCCACTCGAAGGACCCGAAGAAGACGAAGGCGGTGGCGACGGCCGCGGCGATCACGGTGGCCTTCGTGCGCGTGGCCTTGGGGACGATGGCGTCCAGGTCGAGGCCCATGGAGTAGAGCATCAGGCCGGCGTTGCCCACCGAGCCCGCGGCGGCGGCGAACAGCAGCGGCACCAGGTACCAGAAGGGCGCGGCGGCCACGAGCGGACCGGCGTAGTCGGCCCCGGCCCGGGCGGCCAGCGCGGTGTAGGTGCCGAACAGCTGCGGGACCAGCAGGCCGACGAGCAGGCCGGTACAGGTGGCCCAGTAGACCTTGCGGGAGCTGTGGCGGCGGGGGGATATGTAGCGCGTGTAGTCGCCGAGGAGGGTGATGAAGGCGACCGGGCCGCTCAGCCCGGCGGCGACGACGGCGAGGATCCAGGTCGGCCAGAAGGAGCCGAGCAGGTACGAGGCCTCCGGGGCGGCGGTGGTGAAGCCGGGGGCGTAGGCGTAGACGCCGACGGCCAGCAGGATCACCATGACGATCGAGAGCGCCTTGCTCATGCGCAGCAGCAGCCGGTAGCCGAACACGGCTCCGACCACGGTGAACGCGGCCAGCACCCCGTACATCAGGGAGTGGGTCACGCCGGTGTCCGGCAGGCCGGTGAGCCGGGCCAGGGTGCCGACCATCACGTCACCGCCGATCCACAGGGTCAGCGCGGTGTAGCCGAGCGCGAGCAGCAGGCCCACGATCGAGCCCACGAGCCTCCCGCGTACGCCGAACTGCGCGCCGCTCGAGGTGGACAGGTTGGTCGCGGTGCGCAGGGAGACCAGCGCGAGCGGCGCGGTGAAGACGATGCCGGCCAGGGTGCCGGTCACGATGGCGGTGACCGAGGGGACCAGCCCCAGTCCGAAGGACGGGGGGAGCCAGCCGAAGACGATCACACCGAGGCAGAGGTTGGAGCCGAGCAGGATCGACATCAGGTCACGGGGACCGCTCGTCCGCTCCTCTTCCGGGATGGTGTCGACGCCGCGCTGTTCGATGGGCATGGGGGGACTCCCTTGGCAGGGCGGGGGGTGGGGGCGCATTAGTTTGAGCGACACTCAATGTGACTCAAGCCCTGCTCCCAGGTCAATGATTCCCAGCGAGGAAATGAAGAGTTAGAGTGATGCTCTAACCCATCGACTCAAAAGGTGGTGGATCGGCGTGCGGCTGACCCCTACGGAGCGCGACCGGCTGCTGCTGCGCAGCGCTGCGGAACTGGCCAGGGCCCGTCGGGCCCGGGGCCTGCGGCTCAACGTCCCCGAGGCCACCGCGCTGATCGCCGACACGGTCTGCGAGGCCGCGCGCGACGGCAAGCGGCTGGCGGAGGCCATCGAGGAGGCCCGGAGCGTCCTCGGCCCCGGCGACGTGCTGCCCGGCGTGGCCGACGTGGTCACCGAGGTGCACGTGGAGGCCGTCTTCGACGACGGATCCCGGCTCGCGGTGGTCTCCTCCCCGATCCAGGGCGCGGCCCCGCTCGGCGACGACGCCCCGGGCGCGGTCGTACCGGGCCCCGGCGCCCCCCAGCCGGAGCCGGTCCTGCACCTGCGGGTGCGCAACACCGCCCCCGTGCCGGTGAGCGTCACCTCGCACTTCCACTTCTTCGAGGCCAACCCGCGCCTCGACTTCGACCGCGCCGCCGCCTACGGCATGCGGCTGTGCGTCCCGGCCGGCTCCTCGGTCCGCTTCGACCCGCACGGCGAGGGCGAGGTCGGCCTGGTCCCGATCGGCGGCGCGCGGATCGCCATCGGCTTCGCCGGGCTGGTCGACGGCCCCCTCGACGCCCCCGGTGCCAAGGCGGAGGCCCTGCGCCGGGC
>NZ_JBFBGN010000157.1:0-15243 GCF_040684675.1 Streptomyces sp. NPDC089915
GGGACCCTGTGGGAGAGTAGGACGCCGCCGAACAATCATTGTGGGAAAGCCCCGCACCAGTCATGGTGCGGGGCTTTTCTGCGTTTACGGCCAGGAGGCCGGGGCCGGAGCCAGGTGGCCCCGGTGCTTCACCAGTCGGCGGGATAGCTCTTCAGACCGTTCGTGTCGAGCGTCCAGCGGCCGGCCGTGACCGTGTCGCCGAAGGCGTACGGGACCTTCTTGCGGTACCGGAAGCCGTCCGGACCGTCCGACGGGTCGCTGTGTACCGTCACGGTCTTCTTGTCCTTGCGGGGGTCCACGACCACGTACAGCGGGACACCCATGCGCGGGTAGTCGTGGAGCTTGTCGCGGATGTCGGTGAGGGAGTTGGTGCGGGAGACGACCTCCACCACCATCAGGACGTCGCGGGAGTTGACGGCCTTTGCCGTGTCATCGATGTCTTCGTCCGCCATGACCAGGAGATCGGGGATTTTGGTCAGGCCGGTCACGGGGTCGGCCATGTTCGTGTCGCTGAGCGTAGCGGCGTCAGGTGTCTGTGCCTCGACCTGGCGGCGCAGCCGCATCACGTTGAGTCCGTGCGGAGCTGTCGGGCTCATCATCGTGAGGAAGATCTGACCGTCGGTGGTCTGAACCTTCCACTGGTCTTCGTGGTGTTCGGCCAGCTCCGCGAGCTGCTCCGCGAAGTCGTGCATGCGGCGCAACTGCTCGGGGGTGAAGTCGGCCATGTGTCCTCCCGGTGGGTGCCATGTCAGCGTATCCAGTCGGACAACCCCTACAGGCGGCCTGCCGCTTTCAGGGCGAGGTAGGTGTCCGCCAGGGACGGGGCCAGGGAATCCGGGGTGGCGTCGACCACGTGGACGCCGTGGCGGGAGAGCTGGTCCGCGGTGCGGCGGCGCTGGGACTGGGTCTGGGTCGCGGCGGCGGCCTCGTAGACCGCGTCCACGGAGCCGCGGGCGGCGGCCATCGACGCGATGTGGGGGTCGGCCACCGAGGCCAGGACGACCGTGTGGCGCTGGGTGAGGCGGGGGAGGAGCGGGAGCAGGCCCTCTTCCACGGGGGGCGCGTCCAGGCTCGTCAGCAGGACCACCAGGGAGCGGCGCGGGGCGCTGCGGAGGATCGTGGAGACCAGGGTGCGGGAGTCCGTCTCGACCAGTTCCGGTTCGAGGCCGGCCATCGTGTTCACGAAGGCCGGCAGGACGTCCGCGGCCGCGCGGCCCTGGACCAGGGCGCGGGTGCGGCGGTCGTGGGCCAGGAGGTCCACGCGGTCGCCCGCCCGGGTGGCCAGCGCGGCCAGCAGCAGGGCCGCGTCCATGGCGGAGTCCAGGCGGGGGGCGTCGCCGACGCGGCCGGCGGAGGTGCGGCCGGTGTCCAGGCAGATGAGGATGTGCCGGTCGCGTTCGGGGCGCCAGGTGCGGACGGCGACCTTGGGGCGGCGGGCGGTGGCCCGCCAGTCGATGGAGCGGGTGTCGTCGCCGGGGACGTAGTCGCGGAGGCTGTCGAACTCGGTGCCCTCACCGCGCGTCAGGACGCTGGTGCGGCCGTCGAGTTCGCGCAGCCGGGCGAGCCGGGACGGCAGGTGCTTGCGGCTGGTGAACGGCGGCAGGACGCGCACCGTCCAGGGGACGGTGTGGGAGCCCTGGCGGGCGAGGAGGCCCAGGGGCCCGTACGAGCGGATCGTGACGCGGGCCGCCCGGCGGTCGCCGCGCCGGGTGGGGCTCAGGCGGGTGGTGAGGCGGCGGCGTTCTCCGGCGGGGACGGTGAGGTCGTGGCGGGAGGCGGCCGTCTCGGTGTCCCGGGGCCAGCTGCTGGGGGGCCAGGCGTCGCGGACGCGGGCGCGGAGCGGTCGGGCGGCGGGGTTGGTGACGGTCAGGTGCACGTCGGCGGTCTCGCCGAGGCGGACCGCGGAGTCGCCCGAGCGGGTGAGCCGCAGGGTGCGGACGGGCGCGGCGAGGGCGTAGTCGACGGCGCAGGCCAGGCCGATGGTGCCGTTGACGGCGAGGAGGCCCGTCCAGCTCGGTTCGAGGAGGCCGACGGGCAGGCTGCCGAGGGCCGCCAGGAGGGCGGCGCGTCCGGTGAGGGCCATCAGCGGGGGACGGGGACGTGGGTGAGGATCGCCGAGATGACGGAGTCGGCGGTGACGCCCTCCATCTCGGCCTCCGGGCGGAGCTGGACGCGGTGGCGCAGGGTCGGCAGGGCGAGGGCCTTGACGTCGTCGGGGGTGACGTAGTCGCGGCCGGTGAGCCAGGCCCAGGCGCGGGAGGTGGCCAGCAGGGCGGTGGCGCCGCGCGGGGAGACGCCGAGGGTGAGGGACGGCGATTCGCGGGTGGCGCGGCAGAGGTCGACGACGTAGCCGGTGATCTCGGGGGAGACGGTGACGTGGCCGACGGCCTCGCGGGCGGCTTCGAGTTCCTTCGCGCCGGCGACCGGGCGGATGCCGGCGGCGTGCAGGTCGCGCGGGTTGAAGCCGGCGGCGTGCCGGGTCAGGACGCCGATCTCGTCCTCGCGGGAGGGGAGGGGCACGTTGAGCTTGAGGAGGAAGCGGTCCAGCTGGGCTTCGGGGAGCGGGTAGGTGCCCTCGTACTCGACGGGGTTCATCGTCGCGGCGACGAGGAAGGGCTCGGGGAGCTTGCGGGGGGTGCCGTCGACGGTGACCTGGCGCTCCTCCATGGCCTCCAGGAGGGAGGACTGGGTCTTGGGGGGCGTGCGGTTGATCTCGTCGGCGAGGAGCAGGTTGGTGAAGACGGGGCCGTCCTGGAAGGAGAACTCGGCGGTGCGGGCGTCGTAGACCAGAGAGCCCGTCACGTCACTGGGCATCAGGTCGGGGGTGAACTGGACGCGCTTGGTGTCGAGTTCGAGGGAGGCCGCGAGGGCGCGGACCAGGAGGGTCTTGGCGACGCCGGGGACGCCTTCGAGGAGGACGTGGCCGCGGCACAGGAGTGCGACGACGAGACCGGTGACGGCGGAGTCCTGGCCGACCACGGCCTTTCCGATCTCGGCGCGGAGCGCTTCCAGGGAGGAGCGGGCGCTGTCCGTGGTGGCCGTCATGAGGTGCGGACCTCTCTTTCGAGGGCGTCGAGGTGGTCGGCGAGCGCGACGAGTGCCGCGTCGTCGGCGGGAGTGGGGCCGAAGAGGAGGGTGGTGGCGTCGCGTCCGGCGGCGGGAGGCTCGGGCAGGCGGGCGGAGACGGCGGCGGCCAGGGCGGCCGGGTCGTGGGCCCGCGCGGGCGGTACGCCGACCAGTGCGGCGAGGCGTTCGCGGGCGGCGGCGCGCAGCACGGTGGCGGCGCGGTCGCGGGCGGCGGCCTTGCGGTAGAGGCGGGCGCGGCCCTCGGTGGTCTCGGAGGCGCGGATGGCGACGGGCAGGTCCTCGGTGACGAGGGGGCCGAGGCGGCGGGCGCGCCAGAGGGCGGCGGCCGCGGCGGCCGCGAAGAGCTGGAGCAGGGCCCAGTACCAGCCGGACGGGACGAGGTCGAGGAGGCTCTTCTCCTCGGCGGGGCCGTCGGCGGGCATGTCGGCGAGGGTCGGCAGGTACCAGACGAGTTCGGGGCGGGAGCCGAGGAGCTGGAGGGCGAGGGAGGCGTTGCCCTCCTCGGTGAGGCGCCGGTTGAGCAGGATGCGTTCGGAGCCGAGGAGGACGGTGTCGCCGCCCCGGGTGGTGCCGGGCAGGACGAGGACGGTGGGGTGGCCGTCGCTGGGGTAGCAGCCGGTCGCGCCGGGGACGTCGGTGGTGTAGCGGAGGCCGTCGCCGGTGGCGGTGCGGCCGGCGGCGGTGGCGGCCGGGAGGGTGCAGCCGGGGTCGAGGTCGCGCCGGTGGGCGAAGTTGCTGGTGCGGACGGCGGGGGCCAGCTCGGCGAGGGCGGGGCCGGTGGGGGCGACGAGGACGGTGCGGCCGCCGGAGAGGTCGATGGCGGAGCGGATCGCGCGGCGCTGGGGTGCGCCGAGGAGGTCGGGGTCGGTGACGAGGAGGGTGGTGCCGGGGCCGGCCGCGGCGGCGGCCTCGTCGGCGTTGGTGACGACGCGGGTGGTGACGCCGCGCTGCTTGAGGAGCTGGGCGAGGGCGCGGCTGCCTTCGCGGTCGGCGGAGCGGGGGTCGAGGCGGCCGTGGGGGTCGCCGGCCTGGAGCCCGGCGAGGGCGACGGCGGCGACGAGGAGCACGGCGAGGCCGAGCAGCGGCCCGCGGGCCCGGCGCCAGAGCTGGCCGGGGGTGAGCGCGACGGAGGTACCGGCCCGGCCGGTCCGGCGCGGGGCGGGGGCGCCGGGGGCGTCCGGGGTGTGGGCGGGGGCCGGGGTGCCGGGGCTGCCGGCGTGCGGGGTGGTGTCCGGCGCGTCCGTGCGGCCGGAGGGCGCGGTGCGGCCGGGCTCGGGGCCGACCGGGCCGGTGCGGGCGGGGGCGGTGTCCTCGGCGGGGGCGTCCGGGGTGTGGGCGGCGGCGGCCGGGGGCGGCGTGCCGGGGCCGGGGGTGCCGTTGGTGGGGTTCTGGGGGCCGGTCATGGGGTGGGGTCCGTCAGGATCGGCCTGGTGCGCTCCAGGGTGAGGTCGAGGGTGCGCAGGCGGGCGTAGGTGTCGGGGTCGGCGGTGCGGCCGCCGTAGGTGACGTCGTCGAAGGTGCGGGCGGCCGCGCGGAGCTCGTCGGCGTGGCCGGGGAGGGAGCGTGCGGCTTCGGCGGCGGCCTCGTCGGCGGTGCGGCCGGGGCGGGGGTCGAGGAGGGTGCGTTCCTCCAGGGAGCGGACGACGGCCCGCATGCGTTCGCGGACGGCTTCGTTCCAGCGGCCGGCGGCGGCGTGGGCGTCGGCGGCCGCGCGGTGGTCGGCGGCGCTGCGGGGGCCGTCGTCGAAGAGGGTGCCGGCGCTGCGGGCGGTGCGGTGGGGGGTGCCCAGGCGCCACCACAGGGCGGCGGCGGCCAGGACGACGACGAGGGCGATGGCGATCAGGCCGACGGTGCCGCCCGGGGTGGCCCCGGAGGCGCGGTCGAAGAACTCGCCCAGCCACTCCCAGAAGCGGTCCAGGGCGCGCTGGAGGAGCCCCGGCTCGTCCTGGTGGTAGATGGGCTTGGCCAGCTCGCGTTCGGCCGCCTCGCGGGCGGCCTCGCGTCCGATGGTCAGTGGCGGTGTGTCGCCGCCGGCGATGGTGATGAGTCCCCCCGTGCTCATGCGGCGCGTCAGCCTCCGGTGGGGGCGGTGGTTCCGGTGGTGCCGTAGCCCTCGACGCCGGCGGCGCGGGCGAGCTCCAGGTCGAGGGCCTCGCGGCGGATGCGCTGGTCGACGTAGAGGAGGGTGGTGACGCCCGTCTGCATCGGGGCGGTGACCGTGGCGCCGACGACGGCGCCGATGCCGGTGATGATCAGGACGGTCCAGTCGCGGGCGCCCGAGCCGTCGATGAGGCTGCTGAAGCCGTTGGGTGCCAGGAGCCCGGCGAGCCCGGCGAAGGGCATGACGATCACGCCGGAGGTGATGGTCCGCATGATCCAGGTGAGCAGGCTGATGCCGAAGACCCGCCACCAGGCGCCCTTGACCAGCTTGGCGGAGCGCTTGAGGGCCGCGACCGGCGTGCCGCGTTCGAGCATCAGCGCGGGCGGGGCCAGCGCGAAGGTCACGTAGAACCAGGCCAGCAGCACGATCGAGACGAGCATGCCGAGGGCGGTCAGGGAGGCGCTGCCGAGGAGGATGCCGGGCAGGACCGGGAGCATGCCGGCGGCGAGGGAGCCGAGCAGGAGCAGGCCGGTGAGGCCGAGCATGCGCGGGGCCAGGGGGCGTACGGCCTTGAGGGTGTCGCCGGGGGTGGAGGCCTGGCCGAGGACGGCGCGGCTGACGACGGGGGCCAGCAGCGCGGTGAGCAGGACCAGCCCGAGGATCTCCAGGTAGTACTCGAAGCCGTAGAGGGGCCCGATGTCGCGCAGGGAGCGGAGGGTCTCCGCCGGGTCGGCGGACGATCCGGGGTCGGGGACCGTGACGCTGTCCAGGGTGAGGCGCTGGACGGCGAGGAGCGCGATCTGCGACAGGGCGGCGATGACGAGGCTGACGGAGAGCACGGAACGCCAGTGGCCGCGCAGGGTGGCGACGGCGCCGTCCAGTATCTCGCCGAGGGCCAGGGGGCGCAGCGGGATCACGCCCGGCTTGGAGGCGGGCGGCGGGCCGCCCCAGCCGCCGCCGGGGTTGCCGTAGGCGTACGGGGCGGCGGGCTGCTGTCCGGGCGGGGTCGGGTACGAGCCCCAGCCGGCGCCCTGCTGCGGCCGGCGCGGCGGGGTCTGGCCGGCGGCGGGGCTGCTCCACTGTCCGGGCGGCGGCTGCTCGGCGGACCACTTGGACGGGGCGGAGCCGTCCGCGGGCGGCTGCTGAGCGGCGTCGGGGCCCTGGCCGTCGGACGGGGATCCGGGCGCGGCCCAGCCCGGAGAGTCGTTCATCGTCGCTCCTTCACGTGCACCTGCCGTGGCGGGCGCGCTGGTCGGCTGTCATCGTGCCATGGGGAGGCCCGGGAATGACCGGCCGTCCCCCTGGATCCCGGTCCGCTCGTCCCTTCAATTGTCGCGCGGATCCGGGGCAGACTGGTCGTCCTGATCACCACGCAGGTCCGAGGGGCGATTTCCAGCCCTTTTGGCTGTGGGACAGCTCACCGCCAGGTAACGATTAGCTAATGGGATGATGTCAACCATGAAGGGACGCGTCCTCGTCGTCGACGACGACACCGCGCTGGCCGAGATGCTCGGCATTGTGCTGCGTGGAGAAGGTTTTGAGCCGTCGTTCGTAGCGGACGGTGACAAGGCACTGGCTGCCTTCCGGGAGGCCAAGCCGGACCTGGTGCTGCTCGATCTCATGCTGCCCGGGCGGGACGGCATAGAGGTCTGCAGGCTGATCCGTGCCGAGTCGGGCGTGCCGATCGTCATGCTCACCGCCAAGAGCGACACGGTGGACGTGGTGGTGGGCCTGGAGTCCGGTGCCGACGACTACATCGTCAAGCCGTTCAAGCCGAAGGAGCTGGTGGCCCGCATCCGGGCGCGCCTGCGCCGCTCGGAGGAGCCCGCGCCCGAGCAGCTGGTCATCGGTGACCTGGTCATCGACGTGGCCGGGCACTCGGTCAAGCGCGACGGCGCCTCCATCGCCCTGACCCCGCTCGAGTTCGACCTGCTGGTCGCCCTCGCGCGCAAGCCCTGGCAGGTGTTCACCCGCGAGGTGCTGCTGGAGCAGGTCTGGGGCTACCGGCACGCGGCGGACACCCGTCTGGTGAACGTGCACGTGCAGCGGCTGCGCTCGAAGGTCGAGAAGGATCCCGAGCGCCCCGAGATCGTCGTGACGGTGCGCGGTGTCGGCTACAAGGCCGGACCCAGCTGACGTGCAGTCCGGCAAGGCCCGGAGCGGCTCCCGCCGGGGAGCCCTGCGGGGCGGCCGGCAGCTCCGTCAGATGGCCGACGGAGCGCCGGGCGGCCCCCTGCTGCGGCTGTGCGCGCGCCTCGTGCGCCGGCCGCTGCTTCCGGCTGTCCGCATATGGCGGCGCAACATCCAGCTCCGGGTGGTCGCCGCCACCCTCCTGATGTCGCTGGCCGTGGTCCTCGCGCTCGGCTTCGTCGTCATCGCCCAGGTCAGCAAGGGCCTCCTCGACGCCAAGGAGGAGGCGGCGCAGAGCCAGGCCGCGGGAGGGTTCGCGGTCGCACAGGAGAAGGCCAACACCCCCTCCGCCTCGGACGGGGCCGACGCCGCCGACAACAAGGTCGGCCGCGACGCCAGCACCTGGATGAACTCGCTCGTCAAGCAGCTCGCCAGCGGCGGCCAGACCGCCTTCGAGGTGGCCGCGCTCGGCGCGGGCACCGGGGAGCAGGCCCCGACCAGCCAGGGCGTCAAGGGCGCCCGCGCCTCCGGGAACGTCGACCCGACCGCGAGCGTCCCGCTGGAGCTGCGCAAGGCCGTCAACCACAACACCGGCACCTTCAAGACGTTCTCGCAGATCCGGTACACCGCCGGGACGGGCAAGCACCCGGAGCCGGCGCTGGTCGTCGGCAAGCGGCTCACCGACATCAACGGCGACCCGTACGACCTGTACTACCTCTTCCCGCTCACCCAGGAGGAGGAGTCCCTCAACCTGGTCAAGAGCACCATCGCCACCGCCGGGCTGTTCGTCGTCGTGCTGCTCAGCGCCATCGCCTGGCTCGTGGTGCGGCAGATCGTCACCCCCGTCCGGATGGCCGCCGGGATCGCCGAGCGGCTCTCCGCCGGACGGCTCCAGGAGCGGATGAAGGTCACCGGCGAGGACGACATCGCCCGCCTGGGCGAGGCCTTCAACAAGATGGCCCAGAACCTCCAGAACAAGATCCAGCAGCTGGAGGAGCTGTCCCGGATGCAGCGCCGGTTCGTCTCCGACGTCTCGCACGAGCTGCGCACCCCGCTGACGACCGTCCGCATGGCCGCCGACGTCATCCACGACGCCCGCGTCGACTTCGACCCGATCACCGCGCGCTCGGCCGAGCTCCTCGCCGGCCAGCTCGACCGGTTCGAGTCGCTCCTCGCCGACCTGCTGGAGATCAGCCGCTTCGACGCCGGCGCCGCCGACCTCCAGGCCGAGCCCATCGACCTGCGGGACGTCGTGCGCCGCGTCATCGACGGCGCCGAACCGCTCGCCGAGCACAAGGGCACCCGGATCCGGGTCCTCGGCGACACCCAGCCCGTCATCGCCGAGGCCGACCCCCGGCGCGTCGAGCGGGTGCTGCGCAACCTCGTCGTCAACGCCGTCGAGCACGGCGAGGGCCGCGACGTCGTGGTCCGCCTGGCCTCGGCCGGCGGGGCCGTCGCCGTCGCCGTCCGCGACTACGGCGTCGGGCTCAAGCCCGGCGAGGCCACCCGCGTCTTCAACCGCTTCTGGCGGGCCGACCCGGCCCGGGCGCGCACCACCGGCGGTACGGGCCTGGGCCTGTCCATCGCCGTCGAGGACGCCCGGCTGCACGGAGGCTGGCTCCAGGCCTGGGGCGAGCCCGGCGGCGGCTCCCAGTTCCGCCTGACCCTGCCCCGTACCGCCGACGAGCCGCTGCGCGGATCGCCGATCCCGCTGGAGCCCGAGGACTCCCGGTCCAACCGGGCCAGGGCCGCCGCCGAGGCCGCCGGCCGCGCGGGCGGCGCCGGCGGGTCCGGCACGCACCCCGACGGGCGCGCCGAGCGCGCGGACCGCGACCCGATACCGCCCCGGCCGGCGGTCACCACCGCCCTGCCGGTGCCCGCCGACCCGACGGCGCTGCCCGGCAACGGCGCCCGCGTCGTGGCCCGGCCGGCCGACCAGGGCCCAGCACAGGAGGATGGAACCGGTGGAGGACGCTGAGCGCCGCGGGCGGGCACGGCCGGCCCCGCTGAGGGGCGCCCGCGCGCTCCTGGCCCTGGGGGCCGCCGGGCTGCTCCTCGCCGGCTGCGCCTCCATGCCCGACCGCGGTGAGATCCGCCGGGTGGAGGCCTCCCAGGGGGTGGACTCGCAGGTCCGGGTCTTCGGCGTGCCCCCGGCCGACAAGGCCAGCCCGGCGGAGATCGTCGACGGCTTCCTGGAGGCCATGACCAGCGACGACCCGCAGCTGGCCACCGCCCGCAAGTACCTCACCGAGGACGCCGCCAAGAGCTGGAAGCCCTCCTCGGCCGTCACCGTGCTCTCCGCGGGCCTCGACCGGGTCCCGGTCCAGGGCGAGAAGGACCCCGACGGGCCCCGCTGGAAGGTCACCGGCAAGAAGCTCGCCACCGTCGACGAGCGCAGCGCCTACCAGCCGGAGACGGGCGGCAGCCGCTACGAGGAGTACCTCCAGCTGGTGCAGTTCAAGGGGCAGTGGCGGATCGCCACCCCGCCCAGCAGCCTCGTGCTCAGCGAGTCCGACTTCCAGCGCATCTACAAGCCCGTCAACAAGTACTACTTCGCGGGCGGCACGCTCGTCGCCGACCCGGTCTACGTGCGCCAGCGCAGCGACCCCGACACGCGGATGGACCCCACCACCCTGACCGTGCAGTCGCTGCTGGCCGGCCCCTCCAAGTGGCTCGGCCCCGTCGCCTCCACCGCGTTTCCGACCGGCACCGAACTGCGCGAGGGCACCAAGTCCCTGGCGTACGACGGCCAGAACACCCTGCGGGTCCCGCTCAACCAGGTCGCCGAGAACGCCGCGCAGCCGCAGTGCCAGAAGATGGCCACGCAACTCCTGTACACCGTCCGGGACCTGACGGCCTCCCGGCTGGACCGGGTCGAGGTGCTGCGTTCCGACGGCAAGTCCTCGCTGTGCTGGGTGACCGCCTCGAACGCGGCCAGCCTCGCCAACCGGCCGCTGCCGCCGCAGCACCAGTACTACGTGGACAAGGACGGCCGGCTCGTGCGGATGGTCCTCAACGCGGGCGCGGACGAGCAGCAGCAGGACAAGCCGGAGCCGGCCCCCGGGCCGCTGGCCACCGCCGCCGGGTTCAAGGTGGGCTCGGCGGCCGTCACCTACGACGAGAAGCGGGCCGCGGTCGTCTCCGACGACGGGCACGGGCTGTACGTGGTCACGCTGACGACCGCCGGACCGATGCCGCAGGCGCTGCTGACCAGCAAGAGCGGCAAGCTCACCGCGCCCAGCTGGGACGCCCGGGGCGACCTGTGGATCGCCGACCTGGACCCGCAGAGCCAGGGCCTGTGGCGGGTGCCGGGCGGGACCGGGACCCCGCAGAAGGTGGACGTCTCCGGCCTGGACGGGGCGAAGATCAGCGGGCTGAAGGCCTCCGCCGACGGGGTGCGCATCGCGCTGCTCGTCGAGCGGGACGGCGGGCGCAAGAACCTCTACATCGGGCGGATCGAGCGGCCCGAGGGCAAGGGGGACACCTCGCAGGTGTCGGTGCGCGAGCTGCGCCCGGCCGCGCCGCAGATGGCGGAGGTGACGGCGATGAGCTGGGCGCCGCGCGGCCGGCTGCTGGTGGTGGGCCGTGAGAGCGGCGGCGTCGACCAGGCCCGCTACATGCTGGCCGACGGGTCGATGGTCGCGGCGAGCCTGCCCGGGGCGACGGGGCTGAGCGCGATCGCCGCCTCCGAGGACGAGTCGAAGCCGGTGGTGGCCTCCTCCACGGAGGACGGCATCGTGTGGCTGCCGCCGGGCGCGCAGTGGCGTACGGCGGCCGCGGGCGGCCGGGCGCCGGTGTACCCGGGCTGAGCCCGGGGTTTTCCACAGGGGTCGCGCCCCGCGCGGGCGGCGGGCAGGGTGGAACCGTGCGGGGATGGTGGCGGGAGGCGGCGGGGCTGGTCCTGCCCGCCGGCTGCGCGGGCTGCGGGGCGGCGCGCTCGCTGCTGTGCGGGGACTGTCGTGTGGTCCTGGGCGGCGCGGGCGCGGGACGGGTGTGCCCGGCGGCGCGGGGGGCCGGTCCGGCGGGGCTGCCGCCGGTGTACGCGGCGGCCCGGTACGAGGGGCCGGTGCGGGCGGTCGTGCTGGCCCACAAGGAACGGGGGGCCCTGCCGCTGGCCGGACCGCTGGGCGGCGCCCTCGCGGCGGCGGTGGCGGCGGCCCGCGCGGGCGGGGCCGGGGCGGAGGCGGGGGAGCTGGCGCTGGTCCCCGTACCGTCGGCGCGGCGGACGCTGCGGGCGCGCGGGCACGATCCGGCGCGCAGGGTCGCGCTGGCCGCGTCCCGGCGGCTGCGCGCGGCCGGGGAGCCCGCGCGGGTGGCGCCCGTGCTGCGGCTGCGGAGGCAGGTCGCGGACCAGGCGGGGCTGGGGGCCCGGGAGCGGCGGGAGAACCTGGCCGGGGCCCTGGAGGTGCGCCCGGGCGGGATGCGCCTGGTGGCCGGGGCGCGGATCGTGGTGGTGGACGACGTGGTGACGACCGGGGCCACCCTCGCGGAGGCGGCCCGGGCGCTGCGCGCGGCGGGGCTGTGGGCGGACGCGGCGGCCGTGGTGGCGGCGCCGGCGGGTTCGTTCACCCGGGCCTGATGCTAGAGCGCCGGTGGACAACTCGTACAGAGCAAAAATCTTGTGAATAGATTTGGAACTGCTGGGGAATGCGCATCGTTGCAGGTAGTAAGAGGGACCAACCCCCTGGACGGAGGAAGGTTCCGGTAGCGGGTGCCGACAACCGCCATTGAGAGATATGTTCGGTTGTGAGGAACTGGCGATCCTTGGGCCCCTGGTATCGGAGCGCCGGTCCGCCCGTTTTGGAATCTTCGTGTCAGAGGGTGTCTCTCTACTCCGAAGTCGGTGGGATGTAGATCTTGCCGATGGGGGAGGAGGAGGTGAAAGTCGCCAAGTCCGAGGCTCCGGTGTTCACCGGAGCCTGGTGCGAAAGGGAGACGCTTCGCCGCTCGTGGTGAAGGTCTCCGGGAACGGAGTTCTGCGTGGACATCGTCGTCAAGGGCCGCAAGACCGAGGTGCCCGAGCGGTTCCGCAAGCACGTGGCCGAGAAGCTGAATCCCGAGCGGATCCAGAAGCTCGACGCCAAGGTGATCAGCTTGGACGTCGAGGTGTCCAAGGAGCACAACCCGCGCCAGGCCGACCGTTCCGACCGCGTGGAGATCACCCTGCGTTCGCGGGGCCCGGTGATCCGCGCCGAGGCCGCCGCCGGCGACCCCTACGCGGCCCTCGACCTGGCTCAGGACAAGCTGGAGGCCCGGCTGCGCAAGCAGCACGACAAGCGCTACACCCGCCGCGGCTCCGGACGGCTCTCGGCGGCCGAGGTCGCCGACAGCGTGCCGGGCGTCGCGACGCTCAACGGCAACGGGCAGCCGGTCGGTGAGGAGATCGAGGACGGAATTCCGACCACCCGGATCGGATCCCTCGAAGTGCAGGGCGAAGGCCCCCTGATCGTCCGCGAGAAGACCCACTCGGCCCGGCCCATGTCGCTCGACCAGGCGCTCTACGAAATGGAACTGGTCGGCCACGACTTCTATCTGTTCGTCGACTCCGAGACCAAGATGCCGAGCGTCGTCTACCGGCGCCACGCCTACGACTACGGCGTGATCCACGTGGACCCCGACGGGGCGTCCAGCTCGGAGGAGTCGGCCGTCGGCGGTGCCGGCGGCGCGCTCGGAGGCTGACCATCGATCCGTCGCCCCTGCGGAAGCACTGTTTCCGCAGGGGCACCTGTATGACGCGTATGAGCCAAAGGGATTCCGCCAGACCCGCGTCGGGCGGTGCGGGCATGGAATCATGGCGGGCAGTCAACCGGCGGCCGCCCCCGCCGGATTGGCCCAGCAGCTCGGTACATGCAGGGGGAGGAACGATGGCGGACAGCTTCGGGCCGGTGCGCGGTGACGACGGAGCCGACTGCCGTGCGGCGCGGGCGGGGGACCCGGCGCGGGCCGGGGAGCCCGCCGGGGAACCCATCAGGGTGCTCGTGGTCGACGACCACGCCCTCTTCCGGCGCGGGCTGGAGATCGTCCTCGCGCAGGAGGAGGACATCCAGGTCGTCGGTGAGGCCGGGGACGGCGCGGAGGCCGTGGACAAGGCCGCCGACCTGCTTCCGGACATCGTGCTGATGGACGTGCGGATGCCGCGGCGCGGCGGGATCGAGGCCTGCACCTCGATCAAGGAGGTCGCCCCCTCCGCGAAGATCATCATGCTGACGATCAGCGACGAGGAGGCCGACCTCTACGACGCGATCAAGGCGGGCGCGACGGGCTACCTGCTCAAGGAGATCTCCACGGACGAGGTCGCCACCGCGATCCGCGCCGTCGCGGACGGGCAGTCGCAGATCAGCCCCTCGATGGCGTCGAAGCTGCTGACCGAGTTCAAGTCGATGATCCAGCGGACCGACGAGCGCCGGCTGGTGCCGGCGCCCCGGCTGACCGACCGGGAGCTGGAGGTCCTCAAGCTGGTGGCGACCGGGATGAACAACCGGGACATCGCCAAGCAGCTGTTCATCTCCGAGAACACCGTGAAGAACCACGTCCGCAACATCCTGGAGAAGCTCCAGCTGCACTCGCGGATGGAAGCCGTGGTGTACGCGATGCGCGAGAAGATCCTGGAGATCCGTTAGCCAGGCGTGCGGCCCCGCCCGCCGGCGGGGCCCGCGGTCAGGTGAGCCGGGCCAGCTCGGCCGTCACCGCGGCCGCCTCGGCGGCGTCCCGGGCCCGGTCCACGCGCACGGCGTCGCAGCCCACCCACTCCGCCGCCTCCTGCAGCGCGAGCGCCATCGCGCCGGCCGCCTTCGGGGTGGTGAGGGAGAGCTGACGGGCCACCAGCGTGCGCCCCTCGCGGCCCGGGTCGACGCGGCCCTGGAGCCGGCCCCCGGCCAGCAGCGGCATCGCGAAGTACCCGTGTATCCGCTTCGGCTTGGGGACGTACGCCTCCAGCCGGTGCGTGAAGCCGAAGATCCGCTCGGTGCGGGGGCGGTCCCACACGAGGGAGTCGAACGGGGACAGCAGCGTGGTGCGGTGCCGGCCGCGCGGCGGCGACGCCAGTGCCTCCGGGTGCGCCCAGGCCGGCTTGTCCCATCCCTCCACCGACACCGGGACCAGCCCGGAGTCGGCGACCACCGCGTCGAACTCCTCGCCCTTGAGGCGGTGGTAGTCGGCGATGTCGGCCCGGGTGCCCACCCCGAGGGAGCGTCCGGCCAGCGCGACCAGGCGGCGCAGGCACTCGCGGTCGTCGAGGTCGTCGTGGAACAGGGCGTCGGGCACGGCCCGCTCGGCCAGGTCGTAGACCCGCTTCCAGCCGCGCCGCTCGGTGCAGACCACCTCGCCGGTGTCGAGCAGCCACTCCACCGCGATCTTGGTCTCGGACCACTCGAACCACTCTCCGCCGTTCTTGGCGCCGCCCAGCTCGGAGGAGGTCAGCGGGCCCTCGGCGCGCAGCCGGTCCAGGACGCCCCGCGTAGAGCGCTCCTTGTCCCGCAGCACGTGCCAGCGGTGGCCGCGGTCCCTGCGGGCGCGGCGGCGGAACGCGAAGTGCGGCCACTCCTCGATGGGCAGGACGCACGCCGCGTGCGACCAGTACTCGAAGGCGTGGCCGTCCGACCAGTACGCCTGCTCCACGGCGTCCCGGCCGACCGCGCCGAGCCGGGCGTACGGGATCAGCTCGTGCGACCGGGCCAGGACCGAGATGGTGTCCAGCTGGACGGCGCCCAGGTGCCGCAGCACCCCGCGCACACCGGCCCGGCGGTCGGGCGCGCCGAGGAAGCCCTGCGCGCGCAGCGCGATCCGGCGGGCCTCGTCGGCGGACAGGGAGGGGAGGGTCATCCCGCGAGCCTAGGGCCTGTCGTCAAACTCCCGTCGTCGCCCGAAGGGCGGCCCCGCGGCGTCTGGTGCGTGCTCTCGGTGTGCCGGGCGGAAGCCCGCGTACT
>NZ_JBFBGN010000158.1:0-15125 GCF_040684675.1 Streptomyces sp. NPDC089915
CTGGGACTCCTTCTGGTACCTGTCCATCGCCGCCCACGGCTACGGGCGCACCCAGATGTGGCCCGCCTCGGACTCCATCCAGAGCGACGCCGCCTTCTTCCCGCTGTTCCCGGTGCTGGCGCACCTGTTCGGCGGCGGCCCCGTCGCCGCCCTGGCGGTGGCCTGGACGGCCGCGGGGGCCGCCGCCGTCGGGGTGTACCGGGTCGGGGAGCGGCTGCTCGGGGCGCGGGCCGGGGTGCTGCTCGTCGCGCTGTGGGCCTCGCTGCCGCACGCGGTGGTGCTGACCCTCGCCTACACCGAGCCGCTGCTGTGCGCGCTGGCCGCCTGGGCCCTGTACGCCCTGCTGCGCGGGCGCTGGCTGTGGGCGGCCGCCCTGGCGGTGCTCGCGGGGCTGACCCGGCCCACCGGGATCGCCGTGGCCGCCGCCGTCACCGCCCTGGCCCTGCGGGAGCTGCTGCGGGGCCGGCGGACGCCCGCGGTGTGGGCGGCCGGGCTGCTCGCGCCCGCGGGCTGGACGGCGTACGTGGCGGCCGTCGGGATGCGCCGGGAGGAGCCGCTCGGCTACTTCACCGTCCAGCGGCAGTGGGGCTCGCGCTTCGACTTCGGCGCGGGGACGGCCGGCACCGTCAACCGGATGCTGACCGGCGGGAACGTCACGGTCCCGGTGGCCGTGACGGTGGCCGTGCTGGCCGCGGCGGGGCTGTGCGCGGTGCTCCTGGTGCTGGACCGGGCGCCGCTGCCGCTGCTCGCGTACACGGGGGTGCTGCTGGTGATCACCGTCGGCGGGGCGGGGTTCTTCGAGTCGAAGCCGCGGTTCCTGCTGCCCGCGTTCCCGCTGCTGCTGCCGGCGGCCGCCGCGATGGCGAGAGCCCGGCCCCGCACGGCGGTCGCGGTGACCGCCGGCCTGGCCGGGCTCTCGTACGGCTACGGGGCGTACCTCCTGCTCGTGGCGGAGGTACCCCTCTAGCGGCCGTGGGGGCGGGGACGCCTAGGCGTCGTCCCCGTCCTCGGAGTCGCCCTCCGCGGAGTCGACCTCCTGCTCCAGGCCGAGCTGCTCGATCAGCCACTTGTCGAACTCGATCGACGCGCGGACCCAGCTGACCGTGGAGGACACGAAGTGCTCCAGGCTGACGCCGGTGCCGATCAGCATCTGCGCCTCGCCGATCAGGCGGACGGAGCCGTCGTCGTGCGTGTGGCTGTAGACCTTGGGCCACAGGGTGCGGCGGTTCCAGTCGTCGATCGACTCGAGCAGCTGCGGCTTGTCGTCGATCGCGTGCGGACGGTCGTAGAAGGTCCTCACGGAGAAGACCTGCTGCTCGCCCTCGCCGCGGAACATGAAGTACGTCCGGAAGTCCTCCCACGGCGCCGCGAGGTCACCCTCGTCGTCGACGACGTACTTGAGCTCCATCTGCTCCAGGAGCTGCTTCACCAGATCCTGGTCGGGGACGACGGGGCCCGCCGGTCCTGTGGCCTGCGGTTCGGGCTGACCCCCGAAGTTCGGAATCGAGGCCGGGTCGATGCTCACCGTGTACTTCCCTTCGTGCGGATACAGCCATCCTCCACCATCGCGCCCACCCCCTGTCCACCCCCGCACCACCGATCCGCTCCGGGCGGACACGGGGGCGCGGCGGTCCTTACAGGGCCTTGCCCACCAGCAGGTCGTCGCCGGCCACGTCGACCCGTACGGTGTCGCCGTCCCTGACCTCGCCGGACAGGATCTCCTTGGCCAGGCGGTCGCCGACGGCCGTCTGGATCAGGCGGCGCAGCGGGCGGGCGCCGTACGCCGGGTCGTTGCCCTTGTCGGCCAGCCAGGCCAGGGCCTCGGGCGTGACGTCCAGGGCCAGGCGGCGGTCGGCGAGGCGCTTCGCCAGGCGGGCGATCTGCAGCTCGGCGATGTGCGCCAGCTCGTCCCGGGTGAGGGCCGAGAAGACGACGAGGTCGTCGAGGCGGTTGAGGAACTCCGGCTTGAAGCTCGCCCGGACCACCTCCAGGACCCGGGCCTTCTTGTCCTCGGCGGAGGCTGCCGGGTCCACGAGGAACTGGCTGCCGAGGTTGGAGGTCAGGATCAGGATGGTGTTGCGGAAGTCGACGGTGCGGCCCTGGCCGTCGGTGAGGCGGCCGTCGTCGAGGACCTGCAGGAGGATGTCGAAGACCTCGGGGTGGGCCTTCTCGACCTCGTCCAGCAGCACCACGCTGTACGGGCGGCGGCGGACGGCCTCGGTGAGCTGGCCGCCCTCCTCGTAGCCCACGTAGCCGGGCGGGGCACCGACGAGCCGGGCCACGCTGTGCTTCTCGGAGTACTCCGACATGTCGATGCGGATCATGGCCCGCTCGTCGTCGAAGAGGAAGTCCGCGAGGGCCTTGGCCAGCTCGGTCTTGCCGACGCCCGTGGGGCCCAGGAAGAGGAACGAGCCGGTCGGCCGGTCCGGGTCTGCGATTCCGGCGCGGGTGCGGCGCACGGCGTCGGCGACGGCCCGTACGGCCTCGGTCTGGCCGATCAGGCGGCGGCCCAGCTCGTCCTCCATGCGCAGGAGCTTCTGGGTCTCCCCCTCCAGGAGCCGGCCGGCCGGGATGCCGGTCCAGGCGCCGACCACGTCCGCGATGTCGTCCGGGCCGACCTCGTCCTTGACCATGGCGTCCTTGGCGGGGCCGGCCTGCGCCTCCTCCTCGGTGGCCTCGGCCAGCTCGTGCTCCAGCGCGGGGATCTCCCCGTAGAGCAGCTTGGAGGCGGAGTCGAAGTCCCCGTCGCGCTGCGCGCGCTCGGCCTGGCCGCGCAGGTCGTCCAGGCGCTCCTTGAGCTCGCCGACCCGGTTGAGGGACTGCTTCTCCTTCTCCCAGCGGGCGGTGAGGCCGCGCAGCTCCTCCTCCTTGTCGGCGAGGTCCTTGCGGAGCCGCTCCAGGCGCTCGATCGAGGCCGGGTCGGACTCGTTCTTCAGCGCCAGCTCCTCCATGCGCAGCCGGTCGACGGAGCGCTGGAGCTCGTCGATCTCCAGCGGGGAGGAGTCGATCTCCATGCGCAGCCGGGAGGCGGCCTCGTCGACGAGGTCGATGGCCTTGTCGGGGAGGAAGCGGGAGGTGATGTACCGGTCGGAGAGGGTGGCGGCGGCGACGAGGGCGCTGTCGTTGATGA
This sequence comes from Streptomyces sp. NPDC089915, assembly GCF_040684675.1. Lineage (NCBI taxonomy): Bacteria > Bacillati > Actinomycetota > Actinomycetes > Kitasatosporales > Streptomycetaceae > Streptomyces > Streptomyces sp. NPDC089915. Next base: position 3,131 of record NZ_JBFBGN010000158.1, read on the forward strand.
CGACCTTGTGGTGGGCCTCGTAGCGGCCCTTGAGCCCGCGCAGGATGGCGATGGTGTCCTCGACGGTGGGCTCGGCGACCAGCACCTGCTGGAAGCGGCGCTCCAGTGCCGGGTCCTTCTCGATGCGCTCGCGGTACTCGTCGAGGGTGGTGGCGCCGACCATCCGCAGCTCGCCGCGGGCCAGCATGGGCTTGAGCATGTTGCCCGCGTCCATGGCGGAGTCCCCGCCGGCACCGGCGCCGACGACGGTGTGCAGCTCGTCGATGAAGGTGATGATCTGGCCGTCGCTCGACTTGATCTCGGCGAGGACGGTCTTGAGGCGCTCCTCGAACTCGCCCCGGTACTTCGCGCCGGCGACCATCGCGCCGAGGTCGAGGGAGACGAGCCGCTTGTTCTTCAGGGACTCGGGGACGTCGCCCTTGACGATGCGCTGGGCGAGGCCCTCGACGACGGCGGTCTTGCCGACGCCGGGCTCGCCGATGAGCACCGGGTTGTTCTTCGTGCGGCGCGAGAGGACCTGGACGACGCGCCGGATCTCGTGGTCGCGGCCGATGACGGGGTCGAGCTTGCCCTCGCGGGCGGCCGCCGTGAAGTCGGTGCCGAACTTCTCCAGGGCCTTGTACTGGCCCTCGGGGTCGGGGGTGGTCACCCGCCGTCCTCCTCGTGCGTTCTCGAAGGCGGCCAGCAGCTTCTTCGCGGTCGCGCCCTGGGCGGAAAGGACCTCACCGGCCGCGCCGCCCTTGGCGGCGATCGCGATGAGGAGGTGTTCGGTGGAGAGGTAGTCGTCGCCGAGGGTCTTCGCCTCGGAGTCGGCCGCGGCGAGCACGGCGAGCAGGTCCCGGCTGGGCTGCGGGGGCGCGACCGTGGAGCCGGTGACGCTGGGCAGGGCGGCGAGCAGCCGCTCGGCGCCGGCGCGGACGGCGGCCTGGTCGGCCTCGGTCGCGGCGAGCAGGTCGATGATGTTCTCGTTGTCCTCGCCGGCGAGCAGGGCCAGCAGCAGGTGCGCGGGGGTCAGGTCGGCGTGGCCGTCCTTGACGGCCCTGCTGGTGGCCGCGTTCAGCGCGTCACGGCTCTTGTTGGTCAGCTCGGCGTCCACTCTCGGTTTCTCCTCTCCGGCGGGGCGGTACATAACCCTGACAGGTTCAGCGTCTGCAAAGTTGAGTCTATTCCACTCAAGGCCGGTTCGGTGCGGACATATGCTTCGGACCATGCCTGTTTCGAAGCCGGTCCACGACGTACTCAACCCGACGCCCGAATACCTCGCCTTCTGGCGGGAGCGGCACGTCTGCACCCTGACCACCCCCCGGCCCGACGGCACCCCGCACGTGGTCCCGGTGGGCGTGACCTACGACCCGGAGGCCGGGGTCGCGCGGGTGATCAGCAGCAGGCACAGCAAGAAGGTGCGCAACGTACTGGAGGCGCCGGACGGCGCCGCGCGGGTGGCGGTCTGCCAGATGGAGGGCCGGCGCTGGGCCACCCTGGAGGGGCGCGCGGTGGTCCGTACGGACGAGGCCTCGGTCGCCGACGCCGTACGCCGCTACGCGGAGCGGTACGGGCGCACGCCCTCGCCGAACCCGGACCGGGTGGTCCTGGAGATCGCACTGGAGCGCGCGATGGGCCGCGCCTGAGGAAAACGGCTGGATTCGAGCGGTCCTCCAGCGGCCGTCAACCGTTTCTCAGCGGATCCTCACCCGGATGTCCGGTTCGGGCACTGGACGCGGACAGCACAACGGCGCCATCGTGGTCAGGTCCACGATGGCGCCGTTGTGTGGGGGTAGCACCTGGAGCGATCTGCAACGACGGGGGAATCGCCTCAGGCACTTCGGGGGGTGGCGGTGGTGATATCGGGCTCGAAGAGCTGGTGATCGCGCTGATCGAGGTTGACGAAGACCATGCCGTACCGCACTTCGCAGCGGACGGGCTGCGGTGCGCCCCGGGGGCGGCGCAGGCAGCGGTAGGCACGGACGTCCTCGTCCTCCTCGCGCACGATGACGATCGGCTGGCCGAACAGGGTGACCATCAGCGAGTCGCCGGCGTAGGGGATCGCCGTCGCGAGGTCGATGAACTGCCAGCCGGAGCGGTATGCCGAAGCCATCTCACGCCGGAAGTCGCGGTCGTCGGGGGTCATCAGGCGGCCTTCGCAGGGATGGTGTCCCAGCCGAGGTCGGTACCGAGGGCCTCGGTACGCGAGCTGGGGGCCACGTCCCAGCCGAGATCGGGCTTACCGGACGGACCGGAGGCCGCGCCGGCTACCGGCCCCGCGCTTCCCGCGTCCCCGTTGACGGCGGCAGCCGTCCCGAAGACCGCAACGGCGGAGAAAACAACGGCAAGCGCCGAGCGAAGCATTCTCTTATACATGGTCGGCTTCGTCCTCACTTGATGGAATCCTCTCCCCCGCACTGTCAGACGATGGCTCATTCAGGCACGTCAGTGCCACAGGGACGATGCATCATGTTCTTACATGTTCAGGACCCTGGGGGGTGGAGATTTGGTAAGAAGCGAGACAAACCCGACACATCGCCACCCCGTCACGGAGATGTGCGCCGAGGGAGCGCGCGTCTACGCCGCGGCCCTGAGCACCGGCCGCGTCGCCCGCGGCGAGGTCAGGAACGCCCCCTGCCTGCTCGAATTCGCCCTCCTGCGACCCGATCCCGATGACGCCAACCAGCTCCGCGCGGTTCCCCCGTCCGTCGCGCTCGCCCAGCGGCTCCACCCGCTCGAACGGGAGATCCAGGACCGCCGGCGCACCGCCGTCGAACTGACCGACGCGTTCGAGCCGTTCCTCACCATCAGCGCGCAGAGCCCCGCCAACACCCACGCCATCACGGTGCTGGAGGGGTTCGACCAGATCAACGCGGCCCTCGACCTGGCCACCGCCGAGTGCCACACCGAGGCCCTGACCGTCCAGCCGGGCGGCGGGCGGTCCTCGTTCATCCTCTCCGAGGCCCTGGAACGCGCCCAGCCGCTGATCGACCGCGGGGTCAGCATCCGCACGCTCTACCAGCACACCGTGAGGCACAGTCAGGGCACCCTCGCCTACGTGGACCGGGTGTCCACCGGCAAGGTGGAGATCCGCACGCTGGAAGAGCTCATAGAGCGTCTCATGATCTTCGACCGTACCGTGGCCTTCATCCCGGCGAGCGATGACCGGAAAGTGGCCCTGGAGCTGCGCCACCCGGGGTTGATCGACTATCTGATCCGGGTCTTCGAACAGCTGTGGCGCCGGGCCGTCCCGCTGACCGACGAGGTCACCTACACCCACAGCCCCGACGGCATATCGGGCGTCCAGCGCTCCATCGCCCAGCTCCTCATCGAGGGCCACGTCGACGAGGCGATCGCCCGCCGCCTCGGGATGAACGTGCGCACCTGCCGCGCCCACATCGCGAAGCTGGCCACCGCCCTCGGCAGCGGCAGCAGGGCGCAGCTGGGCTACCTCATCGCCCAGTCCGGCATCCTGCACAGCGAGGGCGGCCCGGAGGCCGCCACGGGCTGCCGGGGGCCCGCTGAGGGGCTCGCGGCCCCGCACTGAGGGAAACCCCCGGAGAGCACGGCGAAGGCCCCGCCCCGGCCCCTGGAGGGGGCCCGGACGGGGCCTTCGTACGCCGCGCCGGAGGCGGCCGTCAGTCCATCGGGCGCTTGGGGCGCCAGACGACCAGGGCGCTGCCCGGCTGCGGCGGCTGGTACGGGACCAGGTCGCGGCGGTACGAGGCGTGCACCGCGGCCTCGCGGGCCTGGAGCGCGGCGGCCGCACCGTCCACGGCGGCGGACAGTTCGGCGACGCGCTGCTGGAGCGCGGCCACCTGGTTCTCCAGTTCGATGATCCGCTTGATGCCCGCCAGGTTGATGCCCTCGTCCTGGGACAGCTGCTGCACCGTGCGGAGCAGCTCGATGTCCCGGGCCGAGTAGCGCCGGCCGCGCCCGGCCGTGCGGTCCGGGGAGACCAGGCCGAGGCGGTCGTACTGGCGGAGGGTCTGCGGATGGAGTCCCGAGAGCTGGGCGGCCACCGAGATCACGTAGACCGGGGTCTCGTCGGTCAACTGGTAAGCCCCGTCACCGAAGCGGGGCTGTCGTCGGCGGCCTTCCATGTCAAGCTCCCTTCGCGGACTCGAACAGCAGGGCGCGCGGATCCTCCGACCCGGTGGCGTCCCGGTACATCTCCAGGGCCTCGCGGGCCTTGTCGGACAGTTCCGCCGGTACCGCGACCTCCACCGTGACGAGCAGGTCGCCGCGGGTGCCGTCCTTGCGGACCGCGCCCTTGCCGCGGGCCCGCATCGTACGGCCGGTCGGGGTGCCCGGGGGCAGCTTCAGCGTCACCGGCGGGCCGCCCAGGGTCGGGACCTTGATGTCGGCACCCAGGGCCGCCTCCGCGATCGTGACGGGCACGGTCACCGTGAGGTTGTCGTCCTTGCGGCCGAACACCGGGTGCGTGCCGACGTGCACGACGACGTAGAGGTCGCCCGCCGGGCCGCCGCGCTCGCCCGGGGCGCCCTTGCCGCGCAGCCGGATCCGCTGGCCGTCGGAGACGCCCGCCGGGATCCGGACCTGCATGGTCCGGGAGGACTTGGCGCGCCCGCTGCCCTTGCAGACCTCGCAGGGGTTCTCCGCGATCAGGCCGCGGCCCTTGCAGTCCGCGCAGGGGTCGGTCAGCGAGAAGCCGCCGCCGCTGCCCCGGGAGACCTGTCCGGTGCCGACGCAGGTCGGGCACACGCGGGGCGTGCCGTTCTTGTCGCCGGTGCCCGAGCAGGCCTTGCAGGGGGCCTGCGAGGACATCCGCAGCGGCACCGTCGCCCCGTCCACGGCCTCCGTGAAGGAGAGCGTGACCTCGGACTCGACGTCCTGGCCGCGGCGCGGCTGGGTGCGGGTGCCCGCACCGGGGCCGGCGCCGCGGTTGAACAGGCCGCCGAAGACGTCGCCCAGACCGCCGCCGAAGCCGCCCTGGCCGGCGCCGCCCTGGGCGCCCCCGAAGAGGTCGCCCAGGTCGAAGTTGAACGAGCCGCCCCCGCCCGGACCGGGGCGGAAGCCCCCGTTGCCGAACAGGGTGCGGGCCTCGTCGTACTCCTTGCGCTTCTTGGCGTCGCCGAGGACGTCGTTCGCCTCGGAGATCTCCTTGAAGCGCTCCTCGGCCGAGGCGTCGCCCTTGTTGGCGTCCGGGTGGAACTCGCGGGCGAGCTTCCGGTACGCCTTCTTGATCTCGGCCTCGGTGGCGTCCTTCGGGACACCGAGGACCTTGTAGTAGTCCTTCTCGACGAAGTCCTTCGTGCTCATCCCCGGTGACCCTCCTCTCGGATTCCTACATGGTGTGCGTCAGCCCTTGTCGGGGGCATCCGTGTCCTTGTCGGACGGCGTGTCGCCGTCCGCGGACTCGGACTTCGCGGCGGGGGCCGCACCCGGCTGGGGCTCGGCCACCGCGACCCGCGCGGGGCGGATCGTGCGCTCGCCGATCCGGTACCCCGGCTGCAGGATCGCCACGCAGGTCGTCTCGGTGACGTCCGGCGCGTACGAGTGCATCAGGGCCTCGTGGATCGTCGGGTCGAAGGGCTCGCCCTCCTTGCCGAACTGCTGCAGCCCCATCTTGGCGGCGGCCGTCTCCAGCGACTCGGCCACCGACTTGAAGCCGCCGACCACCTCGCCGTGCTCCCGCGCCCGGCCGATGTCGTCCAGGGTCGGGAGGAGCTCCGACAGGAGGTTCGCGACCGCGATCTCCTTGACGGCGACCCGGTCCCGCTCCACGCGGCGGCGGTAGTTCTGGTACTCGGCCTGGAGCCGCTGGAGGTCCGCGGTGCGCTCACCGAGCGCGGTACGGGCCTGGTCCAGCTGCGCCAGCAGCGCTACATCCTGAGCTGCGTCCCCGGCCGGGGCCGCCTCCTTCTCCTTGGAGGAGTCGGCGGCCTTCGGCTCGGCGTCGTCCGCGCCGGTGGGGACTTCGGGCTTCTCGTCGAAGCCCGGGGTCTCCTCCGACATCAGACCTGGCCGCCCTTCGGCTTGTCCTCGTCGACGATCTCGGCGTCGACGACGTCGTCATCGGCCTTGGCCTGGCCCGCGTCACCGGCACCGCCGGCGGCCTGGGCGGCCTGCGCGTCGGCGTAGATGGCCTGGCCCAGCTTCTGGCTGACCGCGGCGAGCTTCTCCGTGGCGGTGCGGATCTCGGCGGCGTCGTCGCCCTTGAGCTTGTCCTTCAGCTCGGTGACGGCCGTCTCGACCTCGGTCTTGACCTCGGCCGGGACCTTCTCCGCGTTGTCCGCGAGGAACTTCTCCGTCTGGTAGACGAGCTGCTCGCCCTGGTTGCGGGACTCGGCCGCCTCCTTGCGGCGGAGGTCCTCGTCCGCGTACTGCTCCGCCTCCTGGCGCATGCGGTCGACCTCGTCCTTGCCGAGCGAGGAGCCGCCGGTGACGGTCATCTTCTGCTCCTTGCCCGTGCCGAGGTCCTTCGCGGTCACGTGCATGATGCCGTTGGCGTCGATGTCGAAGGAGACCTCGATCTGCGGGACGCCGCGCGGGGCCGGCGGCAGGCCCGTCAGCTCGAACATGCCGAGCTTCTTGTTGTACGCCGCGATCTCGCGCTCGCCCTGGTAGACCTGGATCTGCACGGACGGCTGGTTGTCCTCGGCCGTCGTGAAGATCTCCGACCGCTTGGTCGGGATGGTCGTGTTGCGCTCGATGAGCTTGGTCATGATGCCGCCCTTGGTCTCGATACCGAGGGACAGCGGGGTCACGTCGAGGAGCAGGACGTCCTTGACCTCACCCTTGAGCACACCGGCCTGGAGGGTGGCGCCGATGGCGACGACCTCGTCCGGGTTGACGCCCTTGTTGGCGTCCTGACCGCCGGTGAGCTCCTTGACGAGCTCGGCGACGGCCGGCATGCGGGTGGAGCCGCCGACCAGGACCACGTGGTCGATCTCGGACAGGTTGATGCCCGCGTCCTTGATGACGTTGTGGAACGGGGTCTTGCAGCGGTCGAGCAGGTCCGCGGTGAGCTGCTGGAACTGGGCGCGCGTGAGCTTCTCGTCCAGGTGCAGCGGGCCCTCGGCGGAGGCCGTGATGTAGGGCAGGTTGATGGTCGTCTCGGTGGACGACGACAGCTCGATCTTCGCCTTCTCGGCGGCCTCGCGCAGACGCTGGAGCGCCATCTTGTCCTTGGACAGGTCGACGCCGTGGCCGTTGGCGAACTGCTTCACCAGGTAGTCGACGACGCGCTGGTCCCAGTCGTCGCCACCGAGGTGGTTGTCACCGTTGGTGGCCTTGACCTCGACGACACCGTCACCGATCTCCAGGAGGGACACGTCGAAGGTGCCGCCGCCGAGGTCGAAGACGAGAATGGTCTGGTCGTCCTTGTCGAGACCGTAGGCCAGGGCGGCGGCCGTCGGCTCGTTGACGATGCGCAGGACGTTCAGACCGGCGATCTCGCCGGCCTCCTTCGTCGCCTGGCGCTCGGAGTCGTTGAAGTAGGCCGGGACGGTGATGACCGCGTCCGTGACCTTCTCGCCCAGGTACGCCTCGGCGTCGCGCTTCAGCTTCTGCAGGATGAAGGCGCTCATCTGCTGCGGGTTGAAGTCCTTGCCATCCAGGTTGATCTTCCAGTCAGTGCCCATGTGGCGCTTGACGGAGCGGATGGTCCGGTCCACGTTCGTGACCGCCTGGCGCTTGGCCACCTCGCCGACGAGGACCTCGCCGTTCTTGGCGAAGGCGACGACGGACGGCGTGGTCCTGGCACCCTCGGCGTTGGTGATGACGGTGGGCTCGCCGCCTTCGAGAACGCTGACGACGGAGTTAGTGGTGCCCAGGTCGATGCCGACCGCACGTGCCATTTTGATTCCTCCAGCTGACTTGAGTGGAACAGACTCAAGGATGCAGGAACGCTGCGCCGGCGTCAACAGAGGTGAGCCTTGGGGACTCAACCTTTAGGCTGCGCCTACGCTCAGATGCGTGGCCCGCCCCGGGAAATACAGCCCCGCCGGCGCTTGAGGCGCGGGGGTCCGGGGGCGGAGCCCCCGGCCGCGGCGCGGCACCCGAACGGGTTCCCGGCACGGGACGCGGCCGCGCGGCGCGCCGGGGGCCGGACCGGGGTCCGGCAGCGTGCCTGGCATGCCTCTGATGCCGCCCCTGCCCGCCCGGCTCACCCGGCCCGCCCGGCCGACCCGGCTGCGGCCGACACGCCCCCGGCCGCTCCGGCTCCCGGCCCGGATCCCGGTGCGATGGCCGGCCAGGCCCCCCGCCAAGCGGGTCTGCGACCTGATCGCGGCGGTCCCCCTGGCCCTCCTGTGCGCGCCCCCGCTGCTGCTGGCCGCCGCCGCCCTCTACGGGGCCACCCGCGCGGCCGTCCTCGTACGGGAGCCCGCGCTCGGCCTGGCCGGCCGCCCCTTCCGCACCTGGCGGCTGCGCACCGACGGCGCCGGGCGCCCCGGGGCGTGGGTGCGGCGGTGCGCCCTGGACGGGCTGCCGCAGTTGCTCAACGTGCTGCGCGGCGAGATGTCGCTGGTCGGGCCGCGCCCCGAGGCCCGTACGGACCACCCCGAACGCCTGCTCGTACGTCCCGGAATGACCGGATTGTGGCAGGTCAGCGCGCGTTCCGACCTCCCCTGGGAGGAGATGGCCCTGCTGGACCGGCACTATGTGGAGAGCCATTGGCTGGGGACGGACCTCGCGATCCTCGCGAAGACCCCTCGGGCAGCCTTCCTACACAGGCGTGCCTGAGCGACACAGATCACCGCTCACTCACCTACAGTGCGGCGCGGGAAATGGGTAACCTCAAGCCTTGACTCAATAAGTTACCGCTTAGTAAGTCCCGCCCGAGGAGCCCTCCCATGCAACTCGCCGCGATCATCGTGTCGCTGGTCCTGTCTGTGGTCGGCGTCGCGCTGCTCGCCCGAGCCGTGGCGCAGATCTACCGGTTCGTGAAACTCGGCCAGCCCGTTCCGGCGGGCAGCCGCACCGACCGTCCGAAGGAACGGACGATCACCCTGGTCAGGGAGTTCCTCGGCCACACCCGGATGAACCGCTGGGGCATCGTCGGCTTCGCGCACTGGTTCGTCGCGATCGGCTTCCTGACGCTGCCGCCGACCCTGGTGCAGGCCTTCGGCCAGCTCTTCCAGGCGGACTGGCTGCTGCCGATCGTCGGCGACTGGCTGCCCTTCGAGCTCTACACCGAGTTCATCGGCGTGATGACGGTCCTCGGCATCGCCGTCCTGATGGTGATCCGCCTGCTCAACCTTCCCTCGCGTGCGGGTCGCAAGTCGCGCTTCGCGGGCTCGAAGGCCTGGCAGGCGTACTTCGTCGAGTGGGTCATCCTCATCATCGGCGTCGCGATCCTGTGCCTGCGCGGCCTTGAGGGCGCGATCCACGGCGTGGAGTCCTACGAGCCCGCGTACTTCGCCTCGTACCCGCTGGTCCTGGCCTTCAAGGGGCTGGGCGCCGCCGGCATCCAGAACGCGATCTACTTCACCGCGATGGTGAAGATCAGCGTCTCCTTCATCTGGATGATCACGGTCTCGCTCAACACCAACATGGGTGTGGCCTGGCACCGCTTCCTCGGCTTCCCGAACATCTGGTTCAAGCGGAACGCCGACGGCGCGACGGCGCTCGGCGCCCTCCAGCCGATGACGAGCGGCGGCAAGGAGATCGACTTCGAGGACCCGGGCGAGGACGACGTCTTCGGCGTCTCCCAGGTCGAGCAGTTCTCCTGGAAGGGCATCCTCGACTTCTCCACCTGCACCGAGTGCGGCCGCTGCCAGTCGCAGTGCCCCGCCTGGAACACGGGCAAGCCCCTCTCCCCCAAGCTCCTCATCATGTCGCTGCGCGACCACGCGCACGCCAAGGCCCCGTACCTGCTCGCGGGCGGCGGCAAGACGATGGAGGGCGAGGAGAAGGCCTCGGCCGAGCAGCTCGCCGGCGTCCCGGCCACGGCCCTCGCCGAGGCGGAGCGCCCGCTGATCGGCACCGCCGAGGAGAACGGCGTCATCGACCCGGACGTGCTGTGGTCCTGCACCACCTGCGGTGCGTGCGTGGAGCAGTGCCCGGTCGACATCGAGCACATCGACCACATCGTCGACATGCGCCGCTACCAGGTGATGATCGAGAGCGCGTTCCCGTCGGAGGCGGGCACGATGCTCAAGAACCTGGAGAAGAAGGGCAACCCCTGGGGGCTGGCCAAGAAGCAGCGGGTGGAGTGGACGAAGGAGGTCGACTTCGAGGTCCCGATCATCGGGAAGGACGCGGAGGACCTCTCCGAGTTCGACTACCTGTACTGGGTCGGCTGCGCGGGTGCCCTGGAGGACCGCGCGAAGAAGACGACGAAGGCCTTCGCCGAGCTGCTGAACATCGCGGGCGTCAAGTTCGCGATCATGGGCGGCGAGGAGAAGTGCACCGGTGACTCCCCGCGCCGCCTGGGCAACGAGCCGCTGTTCCAGCAGCTGGGCCAGGAGAACGTCGCGATGCTGAACATGGCGTTCGGCGAGGACGACGAGGACGAGTCGACGAAGAAGCCGAAGTCGGCGAAGCGGATCGTCTCGACCTGCCCGCACTGCTTCAACACCATCGCGAACGAGTACCCGCAGCTGGGCGGCGAGTACGAGGTCATCCACCACACGCAGCTGCTCCAGCACCTGATCGACGAGGGCCGCCTCACCCCGGTCACCCCGGTCGAGGGCCTGATCACGTACCACGACCCCTGCTACCTGGGCCGCCACAACAAGGTCTACACGCCGCCGCGCGAGATCATGTCGGCCGTCCCGGGCCTGCGCCAGCAGGAGATGCACCGCCACAAGGAGCGGGGCTTCTGCTGTGGCGCGGGTGGCGCGCGGATGTGGATGGAGGAGCGGATCGGCAAGCGCATCAACAACGAGCGCGTGGACGAGGCCCTGTCCCTGAACCCGGACATCGTCTCGACGGCATGCCCGTTCTGCCTGGTGATGCTGACCGACTCGGTCAACGGCAAGAAGAACGACGGCCAGGCGAAGGAATCCGTCCAGGTCGTGGACGTGGCCCAGCTCCTCCTGGAGTCGGTCAAGGCCCCGGAACCGACGGAGGAGGAACTGGCGGCCGCAGCGGCCGAGGCGGAGGCCGCGGCGAAGGCGGAGGCGGAAGCCAAGGCTGCGGCGGAGGCGAAGGCCAAGGCGGACGCGGAGGCCAAGGCTGCCGCGGAGGCGAAGGCGGCGGAGGCCAAGGCGAAGGCCGACGCGGAGGCCAAGGCCAAGGCGGACGCGGAAGCCGCTGCGGAGGCCGAGGCGGACTCGGAGCCCGAGGCCGCTGCGGAAGCAGCGGAGGCCGAGGCAAAGCCGGACGCCGACACCGACGCGGCCCCGGAAGCCGAGGCGAAGCCGGAGGCTGCGGCCGAGGCCGAGGCCGACGTAGAGCCCGAGGCGGACGCGAAGCCCGAGGCCGAGGCCGAGGCCGACGTGAAGCCCGAGGCGGACGCCGACGCGAAGCCGGAGGCTGCGGCCGAGGTGAAGGCCGACGCCGACGCGGAGGCCGAGGCGAAGCCGGAGGCTGCGGCAGACGCGAAGCCGGAGGCGGACGCCGACGCGGACGCGAAGCCCGAGGCTGCGGCTGCGGCTGCGGCTGCGGCGGACACCGCGCCCGAGGCGAAGGCCGACGCGGAGCCCGAGGCCGATGCCAAGGCGGAGGCGAAGGACGAGCCGGCCGCCGAGGCGCCGAAGGCGGAGGCCGACGCCGACGCCGCGAAGGCCCAGCCGGAGTCCGAGGCCAAGGCCGAGGGCGCCAAGTAGGACGCGTAAGAGCACGCCGGAGCGGCCGGTCCCCTTCTGGGGGCCGGCCGCTTCCGTATGCCCGGCCGCTGCGCGGGCGAGGTCCCCTACCCGCCCTTCCACCGTTCCCCGGGCCCTGCCCGGACCCGTTCCCGACGCTCCGCGCCCGGTGCGCCCAAACTCCCCCAGCTACCGCTGGGAGGTGCCCCCTGCGCGGGCTGGACTTACCGCGCAGCGGCAAAATCCAGCCCCGCCGGCGTTTGAGGCGCGGGGGTCCGGGGGCGGAGCCCCCGGGA